>NZ_JAAIVC010000060.1 GCF_010975005.1 Caulobacter sp. 17J65-9
CAGGGCCGCGCCGGTCGCGTCTGGCGACGCCTACCGGCAGCGCGCGCCGGAGGACGAGGTGATCTACTTCGTCCTGCCCGACCGCTTCGCCAACGGCGACCTGAAGAACGATCGCGGCGGCCTGACCGGCAACCGGCTGAAGACCGGCTTCGATCCGGCCGACGCCGGCTTCTACCACGGCGGCGACCTGAAGGGCCTGACCGCCAAGCTGGACTACATCCAGGGCCTGGGCGCGACCGCCGTGTGGCTGGGGCCGATCTACAAGAACAAGCCGGTGCAGGGCCGTCCGGGCCAGGAGTCGGCCGGCTATCACGGCTACTGGATCCTCGACTTCACCGACGTCGACCCGCACTTCGGGACCAAGGCCGACCTGAAGACCTTCGTCGACGCCGCCCACGCGCGCGGGCTGAAGGTCTACCTGGACATCGTCACCAACCACACGGCCGACGTCATCAAATACCGCGAGTGCCCGCAGAACGACTGCGGCTACCGGGGCCTGGCGGACTATCCGTACTCGCGCCGCGGCGGGATTGCGGGCGCGCCGATCAACGCGGGCTTCACCGGCGCGAACTTCGAGGCGATCACCAGCCCGGACTACGCCTACACGCCCTACGTTCCCGCCGGCGAGGAGCACGCCAAGGCGCCGGACTGGCTGAACGATCCGCGCAACTACCACAACCGCGGCGACACGACCTGGACCGGCGAGAGCACCGACATCGGCGACTTCGTCGGGCTGGACGACGTGTTCACCGAGCAGCCGCGCGTGGTGCAGGGCTTCATCGACGTCTACGGCCGCTGGATCGACGAGTTCGGGGTCGACGGCTTCCGCATCGACACCGCCCAGCACGTGAACCCGGAGTTCTGGCACGCCTTCGTGCCGGCCATGCAGGCGCGCGCCAAGGCGAAGGGCATCCCGAACTTCCACATCTTCGCCGAGATCTACGACCTCGAGGCGGCCGGGCTGGCGCGCAAGACGCGCCTGGCGCGCCTGCCGGCGCCGCTGGACTACGCCTTCCAGACCGCCGCCATCGCCAGCCTGGGCGGAAAGGACGGGACGGACAAGCTGGCCCGCCTGTTCGAGGCCGACGCGCTCTATCCCGACGGGACGCCGCGGATCACCCCGACCTTCGTGAGCAATCACGACGCCGGCCGCTTCGCGGGCTTCCTGCGCAAGGCGCGGCCCGACATCTCCGACGAAGAGCTCGAAAAGCGCGTCCTGCTGGGCCACGCCCTGATGATGTTCGCCCGCGGCGTGCCGGTGATCTACTACGGCGACGAGCAGGGCTTCGTCAGCGACGCCAACGACCGCGACGCGCGCGAGGACATGTTCCCCAGCAAGGTCGCCTCCTACAACGACAACCGCCTGGTCGCCGGCACGAAGCCGGGGCCCGACGGCTTCTACCGCACCGACGCGCCGCTCTATCGCGAGCTGGCGGCCATGGCGGCGATCCGCGCGGCCGATCCGGCGCTGCGCTCCGGCGACATGACGCTGCGCGCGTACGGCGCCGAGCCCGGCCTGTTCGCCTTCTCCCGCCACGGCGCGGACGGGGCCGAGACCCTGGTGGCGATCAACACCTCGACCGCGCCGGTGACCGCCCAGGTCCGGGTCGACCCGACCTCGAACGCCTGGCGCGCGCTGCGCGGGACCTGCGCGCCGGCGGCCGGCGCCCCAGGAAGCTACGGGGTGACAGTCGCCCCGCTCGACTACATCATCTGCGCCGCCGCGGCGCCCGGAGAACCGCGTTGACCATCCAGCTTCCCGTCTCGCGCGCCGGAACCCAGAGCGACTGGTGGCGCGGCGCGGTGATCTACCAGATCTATCCGCGCAGCTTCGCCGACTCCAACGGGGACGGCGTGGGCGACCTGCCGGGGATCATCGAAAAGCTGGACCACGTCGCCGACCTGGGGGTCGACGGGGTGTGGCTGTCGCCGTTCTTCACCTCGCCGATGAAGGACTTCGGCTACGACATCGCCGACTTCCGCGGCGTCGACCCGGTGTTCGGCACGCTGTCCGACTTCGACCGGCTGGTCGAGCGCGCCCACAAGCTGGGCCTGAAGGTCGTCATCGACCAGGTCTATTCGCACACGTCCGACCAGCACGCCTGGTTCCAGGAGAGCCGCGCCAGCCGCACCAACGCCAAGGCCGACTGGTACACCTGGGCCGACTGCAAGCCGGACGGCACGCCGCCGTCGAACTGGCAGTCGGTGTTCGGCGGCCCGGCCTGGACCTGGGACGCGCGGCGCGAGCAGTACTACCTGCACAACTTCCTGACCTCGCAGCCGGACCTGAACCTCCACCATCCCGACGTGCAGGAAGCCCTGCTGGACACGGCCCGGTTCTGGATGGACCGCGGGGTCGACGGCTTCCGCCTGGATGCGGTCAGCTTCCTGATGCACGACCCGAGCCTGCGGGATAACCCGCCGGTCGCCGCGCCGCTGAAGCGCACCCGCCCGTTCGACTTCCAGCACCACCTCTACAACAAGTCCCACGCCGACATTCCGGGCTTCCTGACCCGGCTGCGGGGCGTGATCGACGCCTACGGCGACGGCCGCTTCATCGTGGCCGAGGTCGGCGGCGAGCTCGCCGACGGCGAGATGAAGCAGTACACGCACGGGCCGGAGCGGCTGCACAGCGCCTACGGCTTCAACTACCTCTACGCCGAGACCCTGACCCCGCAGGTGGTGCGCGACGCCATCGCGGTGTGGCCGGGCGCGCCCGACGAGGGCTGGCCCAGCTGGGCGTTCTCCAACCACGACGCGCCGCGCCACGTGTCGCGCTGGGCGGCCGCGGCCGAACGCGAGCGGGCTGCGCGGGCGTGCATGCTGCTGCTGCTTTGCCTGCGCGGAAACATCTTCCTCTACCAGGGCGAGGAGCTGGGCCTGCCGCAGGCGGCGATCCCGCGCGAGCTGCTGCAGGATCCGGAAGCCATCGCCAACTGGCCCCAGACCCTGGGCCGCGACGGCGCGCGCACGCCCATGCCGTGGACGGCCGAGCAGGCCAACGGCGGCTTCTCGGACGCGCGGCCCTGGCTGCCGGTGCCGGACGAGCACCTGCCGCTGGCGGTGGACCGCCAGGCCGGCGACGAGGAGTCGGTGCTGAGCCTGACGCGCCGCCTGCTCGACTTCCGCCGCGCCGAGCTGGCCCTGCGGCTGGGCGCGGTGAGCATGCTGGACCTGGCCGAGCCGCTGGTCGGGTTCGAGCGCGTGCACGAGGGCCGGCGGCTGGTCTGCCTGTTCAACCTGGGCTCTGAGACCGTCGCGGTCGCGCGGGCGGACTGGACCGTGCTGCAGAGCGTGGGCGGGGCGACCCGCCTGGAGCTGCCGCCGCTGTCGGGCTTCGTGGCCGAGCGCACCTGACGCCGGCTTGACGGAAAAATCGGGCGGCCCATCATTCCCGCACAGGGAGGGCCGTCCGCGTGCGCCGTACATCCGAACGATCGATGAGCGTCAGCCGACGCACGCTGCTGGCCGCCGGCGCGGCCGCCGGCCTCGCCGCGCCGGCCTGGGCGGCCAGTGCGCCCGCCACCGTGGTCGCGACCAAGGCCGGCCGGGTTCGCGGTTACGTTGACACCGGTGTCAGTTCGTTCCGCGGCATTCCCTATGGGGCCAGCACCGCAGGCCGGCGGTTCCAGCCGCCCCTGCCCGCGCCGGCCTGGACCGGCGTGCGGGACGCGACCGCCTACGGCCCGGCCTCGCCGCAGAGCAAGCCAGGCGAGGCGACCAGCGAGGACTGCCTGTACCTGAACGTCTGGACGCCGGGGCTGGACCGGGCGCGCCGGCCGGTGATGGTCTACATCCACGGCGGCGCCTACGCGCACGGCTCGGGTTCGGACCCGCTGTATGACGGGGTGAGGCTGGCGCGGCGCGGCGACGTGGTGGTGGTCACCCTCAACCATCGCCTGAACGCCTTCGGCCACCTTTACCTGGCCAAACTGGGCGGCGCGGCCTACGCGGATTCCGGCAACAGCGGCCTGCTGGACCTGGTGCTGGCCCTGACCTGGGTGCGCGACAACATCGGAGCGTTCGGCGGCGATCCGGGCTGCGTGACCCTGTTCGGCCAGTCGGGCGGCGGGGCCAAGATCGCCAGCCTGATGTCCATGCCCGCGGCGAAGGGCCTATTCCACCGGGCCGCGACCATGAGCGGCCAGCAGGTCACCGCCCAGGGGCCGCGCGGGGCGACCGCGCGGGCGCGCGCCTTCATGGACGCGCTGAAGCTGAAGCCCGAGCAGGTCGGCGAACTGGCGACCCTGCCCTATGAGCGGCTGGTCGAAGGCCTGTCGGCGCGCGATCCGATCGCCGGCGGCCTCTACTTCGGCCCGGTGCTGGACGAGCGTTCGCTGAGCCGCCACCCGTTCTGGCCGGACGCGCCGGCGATCTCGGCCGGCGTGCCGATGATCATCGGCAACACCCGCGGCGAGACCCGCAACCTGATCGGCGCGAGCGATCCCGCCCTGTTCGCGCTGACCTGGGACGAGCTGCCGGCGCGGCTGCAGCCGGCCCTGTTCGTGGACATCGACGCCGAGACGGTGATCGCCGAGTACCGGCGGCTGTACCCGGCCTATTCGCCGAGCGAGGTGTTCTTCGCCGCCACCACGGCCGGGCGGTCCTGGCGCGGCGCCCTGATCGAGCTGGAGGCGCGCGCGGCTCAAAGCGCGGCGCCGACCTGGGCCTACCAGCTGGACTGGGGCTCGCCGATCGACGGCGGCAAGTGGGGCGCGCCGCACATGCTGGACATCCCGCTGGTGTTCGGCACCACCGCCGCGCCGGGCGCCCTGAGCGGCGACGGGGCGGAGGCGCAGGCGTTGTCGGAGCTGATGAGCGACGCCTTCATCGCCTTCGCGCGCAGGGGCGATCCGCGCACGCCGGCCATTCCGGAGTGGCCGCGCTATGGGCTGGAGCGGCGGACCACGCTGTCGTTCGACCTTCAGCCCAAGCCGGTCGATGATCCGCGCGGGGACGAGCGGCGGCTGTTCGCCAAGGTGCCCTACGTGCAGACCGGCACGCTCTAGGGCCAGACTTCCGCGGGAATTTGCGAGGTCGCGCGCGGACCCGGCGCGCGCGGCCCGGGGTTTCGCCCTCGCCCGCCCGCAGGAGGTTTCCATGCCCGACAAAAAGCCCTTCCTGACCGATGTCCGGACGCTGCGCGACCGCGCGCGCCGTCACGTCGAGACCGGCCCGGTGACCGACACCTACGGGGCCGACGCCGCGCGCACGATCGAGATCCTGCAGAGCGTGCTGGCCACCGAACTGGTCTGCGTCATGCGCTACACCCAGCACGCCATCGTCGCCACCGGCCTGGCCAGCGAGAGCGTCAGCGCCGAGTTCGCGGAGCACGCCAAGGAGGAGCAGGACCACGCCATGTGGGTCGCCGAGCGGATCAACCAGCTGGGCGGCGATCCCGACTTCAATCCGGCCACCCTGACCGCGCGCTCGGCGACCGAGTACGAGACCGGCGAGGAGCTGGTCACCCTGATCGAAGAGAACCTGGTGGCCGAGCGGATCGTGATCGACCACTACCGCGAGCTGATCCGCTATTTCGGTGACGCCGACCCGACCACGCGCGTGCTGATGGAGCGGATCCTGGCGGTGGAGGAGGACCACGCCAGCGACATGGTCGACCTGCTGGCCATCCACGCGCCGGAGCGCACGGCGCCGGGCGTCGTGGCCGGCCGCGGCGCGCCGGCGCAGGGCGCTCGGCCGCCGCACTAGCGCGCGTTTAGACGCTCCAGTTGACCAGCTTGGTCTCCAGGTACTCGTCCAGGCCGTAGCGCGAACCTTCGCGACCCAGGCCGGACTCCTTGACCCCGCCGAACGGCGCGACCTCGGTGGAGACCAGGCCGGTGTTCAGGCCGACCATGCCGTAGCGAAGCCCCTCGGCCATGCGCCAGCAGCGCGAGGCGTCGCGGGTGTAGACGTAAGCCGCCAGGCCCGCGCGGGTGTCGTTGGCGACGCGCACGGCTTCGGCCTCGTCGGCCACCCGGATCAGGCCGGCGACGGGGGCGAAGGTCTCCTCGCGGTTCAGCAGGGCGCGCGCGGGCACGTCGCGCAGGACGGCCGGGGTGAAGAAGGCGCCCGGCGCGGGCAGGACTTCGCCGCCGGTCATCAATCGCGCGCCGAGGCCCAGCGCGTCGGCGACGTGGGCCTGCGCCTTGGCGAGCGCCGCGGCGTTGATCAGCGGCCCCTGCTCGGTCGGTCCCTCCAGGCCGTCGCCGATCCGCAAGCTCGCGGCGCGAGCCGCCAGGCGTTCGGCGAAATCGTCGTAGACGGAGGCGTGCACCAGGAAGCGGTTGGCGCAGACGCAGGTCTGGCCGGTGTTGCGGAACTTGGACGCGATCGCGCCCTCGACCGCGGCGTCCAGGTCGGCGTCGTCCAGCACGATGAAGGGGGCGTTGCCGCCCAGCTCCAGCGACACGCGCTTGACCGTGCCCATGCAGCGGGCGGCCAGCATCTTTCCGACCCCTGTCGAGCCGGTGAAGGTGAACTTGGCCACGCGCGGGTCGTCGGTCATCACCTCGCCGATCGGACCAGGCCGGCCGGTGACCACGCTGAACACGCCGGCCGGCACGCCGGCCTCTTCGCCCAGCGCCGCCAGCGCCAGGGCCGAGAACGGGGTCAGCTCCGAGGGCTTCAGCACGACGGTGCAGCCGGCCGCCAGCGCCGGGGCGACCTTGCGGGTGATCATGGCGGCCGGAAAATTCCAGGGCGTGATCGCCGCGACCACGCCGACCGGCGCCTTCATGACCAGCAGGCGCTTGTCACCCTGGTGGCCGGGGATCAGGTCGCCATAGGCGCGCCGGCCTTCTTCCGCGAACCACTCGAGGAAGGCGGCGGCGTAGGCCACCTCGCCGCGCGCCTCGGCCAGCGGCTTGCCCTGCTCGGCGGTCATCAGCCGGGCCAGGCCATCAATGTGCACGTTGATCAACTCGAACCAGCGGCGCAGCACGACCGCGCGCTCCTTGGCGGTGCGGCGCGCCCAGTCCGCCTGCGCGCGCTCGGCGGCGGCGACGGCGGCGAGAGTCGCTTCGCGGCCCAGGTCGGGGATGCGGCCCAGCAGACGCCCCGTGGCCGGATTGGTCACCTCGATGACGGCCTCGCCGTCCAGCCAGGCGCCGTCGACATAAGCGCGCTCGCGCAACAGGTCGGGGCGGGCCAGCGCCAGGCGGGCGCGTTCGGCCAGGGCGTCGTCGCGGTCGGCGGTCAGAAGGGTCACGTCACGCACGCCTTTGCAGAAAGCCGGCACCTGGATCGAGCCGCAGCACCGATATGGTCGAGCCGGGCCTGAAGCGCCACTGCATGCGGCGCCTAGCCCCTTCGTTCAATCGCCCCGGCGCGCGCTCCCGTAGGCATGGCGGCGTCAACGGCGAACGAGGAGCTCCCCATGCCCTGCCACTGCAAATGCGTCTGCGCGCCCTGCAACGGCACCCGCCGCCAGGGGAGAGCGGCGTGATGACCGGGGTCGTGCTGGCTCAGTTGAGCTGCGGCCTGTTCTTCCTGGTCGGCCTCGGCACGGGCCTCTGGAAGTTCCAGGCCATGATGGCGAACGCCGAGGGCGAAGCGCCGTTCTATGTCGACCTCTGCCATCGCGCGGCGCTGATGTACGCCTTCGCCTGCCTGGTCCTGGCGGAGTTCGCCCGCCTGAGCGCGTGGGGCGACAGCGTCAACCTGATCGCCGTCGCCGCGCCGGTCGTGTTCTTCGCCGCGGCCGTCGCGAGCTATGCGGCGCACGGGATCATGAAGGACACCGACAACCAGTTTCGCCGTCCCCACCAACTGGGCGCCCGCGAGGTCCATGGACGGTCGATGAAGACCTTCATCTACCTGCTGGCCGCGGGCGAGATCGGCGGGTTCCTGGTGCTGTTCGCCGGCTTCGTGAAGCACCTCATGGCGTGACGCCCCCCGCATCTCTCCGGCGCAGCTTTCCACGCTGATTTCACGCCTGACGGTACGGTCGGCAGGACGCCTTCCACCCAGACCGGATGCGTCGCGCCGCCGTGGCGCGTTCGCTTCCGGAGGGTACGCGTGTACGCCGCGCTTCAGACCGTTCGACCCGACGTCGGGACCGCCCTGGTCCTGGCCATGGCCAGCCGCCGCCTGCTGCCGCAAGGCGGCCGCAACCCCGGCCTGGTCGACACCATCTGCCGGGCCACCTGCGAGGCGCTGGAGTACGCCGGCGTCGGCCTGGTGCTGACCGACCGCCACGCCGAGGTGCGGTTCGTCAACACCGTCGCCCGTCCGCTGCTGGACGGGCCGATGTTGCGCCTGCTCGACGGGCGGCTGTTCGGCGGCGCCCGAACCGACAGCGCGCGCCTGCACCGCGCCATCGAGGCGGTTACGACGCCGGGCTGCGACACGGCCAAGCCGGTCGCGCTGGCCGGTCCCGGCGAGGTCGAGCCCCTGCACGTCAACATCGCGCCGCTGCAGCTGTTCGCCGAGGCCGCCAACGCCGAACGCCTGGCCATGGTGGTGATCGCCGCCACGCCCACCCCGGTCGACGAAGGCCGGCTGCGCCAGACCTTCAGCCTGACCCCGGCCGAGGCGCGGCTGCTGTCGGCCCTGGTCGAGGGCGAGCGGCTGGCCGACTACGCGACGCGCACCGGCGTCAAGCTGACCACCGCCAAGACCCACCTGCGCGGCCTGTTCTCCAAGACCGGCGAGACCCGCCAGGCCGACCTCATCCGCCGCGCCCTGTCGGACCCGTTCATGCGTCTGCAGTTCGGCCGCAAGCGGCTCGGCTGACCTCGTCCAACGCCGCAGCGACAAGACGCCTCGTCCGAACGTATGAGGCGTCCCCGCCCCCCGTCGACCAAGATGCCGGTTCGACTCGGACGGGGCGTTGGTAGGTGTGCGATTCCGACATCTGGCGGCTGAGACTGCTCGGCGGCTGCACGCTGAGCGGGCCGGGGGGCGCCCCCGTGTCGCTGTCCACGCGCAAGTCGATGGCCCTGCTCGTCTATTTGGCCTGCCAGCCGGAGCGGCGCGCCTCGCGCGAGCGCCTGGCCGCCCTGTTCTGGGAGGACGCGCACGCCGGCCAGGCCCGCCTGAACCTGCGCAAGGCGCTCTCCGCCCTGCGGCAGGAGACCCGGCTTCCCGGCCGGCCGGACCGGGTCCTGCTCGACGCCAACAACGACGCGGTCTGGCTGGTCCCCGGCGCGCTGGCGACCGACGTCGAGACGTTCGAGGCGGCGCTGCAGGGGGATCTCGCGGACGCCTCGACCGCGGCCCGGATCGCGGAGCTGTATAACGGGGACTTCCTCAACGACCTCAGCGTCCGAGGCGCGCCGGCGTTCGAGGACTGGGCGCTGCTGGAGCGCCAGCGCCTGCGCGAGCTGGCCCTGACGGCCCTGAGCGGTCTGCTGGATCACGCGCTGGAGCCCGGCTTCGCGCCCGAGATCGGCGTGCGCGCCGCCATGCGCATGCTGGCGCTGGATCCGCTGCAAGAGCGCGCGCACCGCGCCCTGATGCGCCTGCACGTCCGTCAGGGACGCCGCGGCGCGGCGCTGAAGCAGTTTCACGCCCTGTCCGAGCAGCTGGCGCGCGACCTGAACACGACGCCGGAAGCGGCGACGCGCGAGCTGTTCCGCGAGATCTCGTCGTCGCGACACACGGGCGTCCCGGCGGCCCGGGCGGCCGCTTCCGCCGCCACGCAGGACGACGCGACGGCTCAGGACGGTCCGCCCCCGGCCGCCCTGACCGAGGCCATGACGCCGCCGCCGCGACGCCCCCGAAAGCGCCTCGTCACCACCGTCGCCGCCGCCTGCCTGGCCCTGGTCGCGGTGAGCGGCGCCATCGCCTTCTTCCAGCCGCGGCTGCTGCCCGGCCTGCTGGCGGCGACCGAGCGCGAGAAGTCGGTCGCGGTCCTGCCGTTCGCGAATTTCAGCAGCGAAGCCGACACCGGCCTGTTCGCCGACGGCCTGACCGAAGAGGTGATCAACAGCCTGGCGCAATACGCCGACCTGAAGGTCAGCGGGCGCACCTCGGCCTTCTACTTCAAGGGCAAGGACGCCGACCTGCGCGAGGTCGGACGCAAGCTAGGCGTCGCCTACGTCGTCGAAGGCAGCGTGCGCCGCGAGGGCGACCGGCTGCGCGTCACCGCCCAGTTGATCGACGTCGCCGACGGATTCCACATCTGGTCGGCGACCTACGACCGCCAGATGAGCGACGCCTTCGCCATCCAGGACGAACTGGCCCGCACCGTGGCCGGCGAACTGAAGGCGCGTCTGGAGCCGCCGCGCCGGGGTGCGATCCAAGGCGATCCTGAAGTCTACCGGCTGCATCTGGTCGCCCAGGCGCACCTTCGAAACGGAGGCAAGGACGACCTCGCGACGGCTCGCCGGCTGTTTCAGCACCTGCTCGAACTCGAGCCCGACAATGTCCGGGCGCTCGCCGGCTATGCCGAAGCGACGATCTCCCTGGGCCACAAGCTCGGGCTGCCGCCGGACGAGGCGAGAAGATCCAGCGAGGAGGCGGTCGCCCGAGCGCTCAAGCTGGATCCGAACTCTGCGGAGGCCTATGCGGCCAAGAGCCGGATCTACACCGTCGTCGGCAAGTGGGCTGGCCAGGCGAGCTATCAGGACCTCGCCCTCGAGGCCGCGCGACGCGCGGTGGAGCTCAGCCCGCGCGACCCCGACGCGCTCAGCAAGTACGGCCGTCAACTCCTGATGGCCGCACGTGCGGAGGAGGGCGTGTCCATGCTCGAACGCGCCAGAGAGATCGACCCGCTGGACCGCGACGCGCAGGCCCATCTGGCTGTCGGCTACCGGATGCTGGGCCGCATGGACAAGGCCGTCCAGCAGTCGCGAAACGTCGTCGAACTGTTTCCCGACTACGAGTTCGCGCGTCTGGTGCTCGGCCGCATCCTGTACGAGCAAGGAAAGGTCGTCGAAGCCGAGCGGGCTTTCCGGCAGGTCATCCAGATCAGCGGGAATCCCAGAAGCCGGCTCGATCTGGCGTTCCTTTACGCCAACCTGCATATGGCCGACGAGGCGAACGCCGAACTCGACCGTCTGGAGTCACCGCAGCAGGTGGTCCTGATCCGGCGTACGCTCAAGTATCACCTCGCCCGGGACTTCCGCAGCGCACTGGCCTTCGCCGAGAGCGAGGTCGCCCGAGACCCGGATTCCGCCATGCGCGGGGTCGTGCTTGTCGACGCCGCAGTCCTCGGCGATTACGCCCGGGCGCGCCGGCAACTGGAGTCCATCGCCCCGAAGCTGCTGACCGAGAAGCCCGAGGTTGCAGACAGCGCCATCGACCCGACCGCCGTGGTCGCCGCGCACGTCCTCAATCGGACCGGGGAAGAAGCCCAGGCGCGCCGCATCCTGGTGCGAGTTCTCGAAGCAACCACGCGCCGACCGGGACAGAACCCGTTGCCGGAGCTGTGGCTGGCGCGGATCAACGCCTACGCCGAGCTTGGCGACAAGGAGCGTGCCTTGGCCGAGCTCCGTCAGGCGATCGACGCCGGATTCCACGACGGGCTCGACGCCGGCAACTACATGCCCCTCGACGCCTGGCCCTCGCTCCAGCCCCTGCGGGGCGATCCCCGATTCAAGCGGATGCTCGACGAAATCGACGCCCGCAACCGCAGCCTTCAGGCCGACCTGCTCGCGGCGCGCCGGAAGCGGTAGCTAGGCCACCGCCTCGCCCGCCATGCGGCGGGCCCAGGCGCTCGCGAGGGGCCGGGCGATCACCACCGACACGGCCAGCATCAGGCCGGCCGTGGCCATGTAGACCAGCTTCGGCTCGGCCAGCCCGATCATGTCCAGAAGGGTGCGGACCGAGCCGGCGGCCGAGCCCAGCCGAAAGACCAGCAACAGGTTGAGCAGGCCGGCCAGGCTTTTGACGATCAGCATGGTCGTGGGCAGCAGCAACGGCCCGGCCGCGCCGGCGCCCCAGAGGGGATCCAGCCAGGGCAGCCGCACCGCGTCGCGCCCGGCGATGGCGCGGGTCCGGCCGATCCAGACCATGGCCAGCAGCACCGGCCACAGGGCCAGAAACACCGACCAGGCCTGGAATTCGGCCAGCCCGCCGCCGGCGGTGTCGAACAGGAAGTTGGTCTCGATCCCGCCCTGGGCGGTGATCGCCAGGGTGGTCAGGTGATCGGCCGCGACCGCGGCCGCGTAGATCACCGTGTAGCCCGCCGCCACCGCGGCGAAGCCGGGACCCGCGGCCCGAACGCTCGTGTTCATGGGGTCAGCTCACCAGGCCAGGCGCGCGCCCAGCGACACGGCGTGGCCGCGCGCGTCCTCGGCGGTTTCGAAGTCGTAGTTCGCGTAGAGCGACCAGCCGCGCGACAGCCGCGCGGTGGCCCAGGCGCCGGCGATGAGGCCGGTCTCTCCGGGCGCCGCGGTGGCGATGCGGAAGCCGTCGCCGCCGCCGATCAGCCGCGCCTTGGCCGACCAGCCCTCGCGGGCCAGGTCGCGGTCCAGCTCCAGCTGGCCGCCGAAGTCGAGTTCGACGCCGTTCGGCAGTTCGACCGCGCCGGCCGCGCTGACCCCGGCCCGGGCGACGGTCGCCTGGTAGGATTCGGCCTGCACCTTCAGGCCGGCGTCGCCGGCGCCGCGCTCCACAAGACCGTCCTGGCGAACCGAGGTCCAGGACAGGCCCGCATAGGGGCGCACCGCCAGGCCGCCGACCGGCCGCTCGATCCCGCCCAGCACGTCGGCGCGCACCGACCGGGCCGACGTGTCGGCCGCCGCGCGGCGCTCGGAAGCGACGCCGGTGATCAGCACGCGCGAGGCCTCCACCTCGTGGTCGCCGTAGGTGAGGGCCGCGTCCAGCCAGGCACGCTCGCCGCGCACGGCGGCGTAGACGCCGCCTTCGAGGCTGCGGATCTCGCCGTCGGACCGCGTGCGCGCCTGCTTCAGGTCGGTTTCCGAGCCGCCCACCGCCACGCCGAGCCGCAGGCCGGGCGCGAAGATTCGGTCCGCGCCCATGGCGAAGCCGGAGGTGTCGACCGAGCGGCCGGCGAAGGCGCTGTCGCCGTCGACCCGCGCGCGCCAGCCGTAGGCCGCCGCCCACACGCCGGCCGCCTCGCCCTCGTGGAAGTCGAAGCCGCGACCGCGGCCGACCAGGCCGTCGGCGAAGCGGCGATGCGCGTCGGCGGCTGCGGCCGGCAGGGCCGCGTAGACCTCGCCGGACAGCGAATCCAGCGCCGCCGGGGCGCGCTCGGCGCCGATGCCGTTCAGGTCGGCCCGCACCAGCGCCAGGTCGGGGCTGAACGCGCCGGGGCTGATGAAGGCGTCGCGGACCGCCGCCTGGTTCGGCGTCAGGCCGTCCAGACCGTCGAGCAGCGGCGGCTCGGGCTCCTCCTCGGCGACAAGGCGGACCGAGACCTGCCCCTGCGTGCCGTAGTCGACGAGGTAGTCAAAGAAGAGCCCGCCCTCGACCGCCGCGAACTGGCCGACCACACCGCCGTCGGCGTGCAGGAAGACGTATTCGTACCCCGCCACGGCCAGGTCCAAGGGGACGAACCGGACCGTGCCGTTCAGGGAGGCGGCGCCGGTCACGTGCAGGACGTCCAGCTCGTCCGGGGCGCCGAGCTCGATGTCGAGCCGCCCCTCGCCGGTCTGCACGTAGTCGCCGTTGACGATCAGCGTGGCGAGGGAGGCCGAGCTCGGGCCGAACGGGCTGCCCGGAGCCACCAGGCCGGCGTTGGTCAGGGTCCGTCCGGGAGAGGCGCCGCCGGCGCCGATCCGGCCGTAGCCGAACAGTTGGCCGCCTTCCTCAACCCGGACATCGCCGTCGTGCAGGCCGTGGATGTCGTAGGCGCCCCTCACGGTCATCAGGCCGCCGGCCAGGCTGGCCCCGACGTCCAGGGTCAGGACGCCGCGCTTGACCAGCATGCCCTCGTCGAAGCGCCAGTGACCGGTCAGGGTCGCGTCCCCGTCCCCGTCCTTCTGCAGACGCTCGAAGCCGGCGAACTGCGCGCCGTCGTAGGCCATCACTCCGGTGAGGCCGAGGGTGTCGGAACCGGCCCCGCCGTTGACGACTTGGTCGCCCGAGAACAGGCCGCTCGCGGCCAGCTCCAGCACGTCGTCGCCGTCGCCCAGGTCGATGGCGCCCCCGATCACCCCCTTGACGAACAGCTCGTCGTCGCCGTCGCCCATGAGGACGTCGCCGTCGACTAGGCCGGCATGCACAAAGGTGTCGTGGCCGTCGCCGAAGTCGAGGCTGCCGGTGATCCTGGCGCCCTGGTAGTTGATCGCCAGGTCGGCGCCTGCCCCGAACTGCACGTCGCCGCGCAGCAGGCCGTTGTTGCGGAGACTGTCCGCGCCCGCGCCGAACCGGACGTCGCCCTGCAGCAGGGCGGCGCTCGGCGCGTCAGGGCTCGACGTCTGGAGGCTCAGGCCGTTGAACACGGTCGCCCCCTGCGCCCCGCTCAGCTCGATCGAGCCGTAGAGCGTGCCCAGGTTCTCAACCAGGATCGAGCCGGAGCCGATCGTGGTCGCGACCGCGTTGACCTGGGCGGCGTCCTCAGCGTTGCCGATCACGCCGCCGGCCTGATTGCTCAGCCGGCTGGTCTGACCCAGCGTGGACGAGAGCATGACCACCGACCGACCCGGCTTGAGGTCCGCGTCGATCGTACCGGCGTTGGTCAGGGTGTTCGCGCCCCCTTCCATGACGACCGCGCCGACCTCGCCGCCGTTGGAGCCGCCTCGGATGCTGGCTCCGGCGTTATTCACGAGTGTGCCGTTAGGCGCCATGTAAACGCCATTGGTCCCGGCGCTGACCTCGCCGCTGTTCTCGAAGGTGGAGCGGGCGCCGAGCAGCACCGCAGCCCCCATATCGCTGACGAGCGCGCCGGTGTTCACAAGGCTCGAGTCGTCGCCAAGAGCCACGGCCGATCCCTCGACCGACCGGATCGTACCGCTGTTGGTGACGACCGATTCCTGCGCGCCCTGGACGCCGTTCCCCCCCAAGCCGCTGACCAAGATCTCGCCTCGGTTCTCAAGCAGCGCCGAGCCGCCGAAAACCACGCCGTGGCCAGACCAGCTGACGGCCCGGATCGTGCCCGTGTTCACCACCTTCGTCCCTTCGACCTGACTGGCGATCGACACGGCGTGCAGGAACGACTGGTCGCCTCCGGTGCTCTCGATCAGACCCGAGTTGGTGAAGCCGCCAGCGTCACGCCCGATCTGCACCCCGACGCCGGAATTGCGGATCGTCCCGCTATTCACGAACGCCAGCGACGCGTCGCCGATCACCACCGCCGCAGCGGCGCCGCGGGTGTCGGACGTGATGGTCCCGGTATTGCTGAAGTCGGCCGCGTCGCTCATGGACACGACGGTGTGGGTCGCGGTCAGCGTCCCGGCGTTGTCGAACCCGGCGCCCGCGCCCAACTCGAACACCTTGCCGGCGCCGGTGTTCGTCACCGAGGCGCCCGCGGACACCTGCACGTTCACCTCGGCGCCCCGCGCCCGATAGACGGCGACCGACGCGTCCAGCGACTGGGCGCCGTTCACGACGACGGTGAACTCGTCGTTCTGGAAGTCGTAGGAGCGGGTCAGCGGCCCGTCGCAGACGGTGGTCTGGCCGGCGGCCGGGGTCTCGACCGAGCAGTCGGCCAGGGCGGGCCCGGCGACGGCCAGGACCAGCGCGCCCGACAGGCAGGTGGCGTTCAGCAGCGTGCGTTTGAAGGACATTCGACCTGCCGGACCCAGCCGGCTCCCAAGCTTCAGCGTGGGACCCGTCTAGGTTTCGCCAGGCGAGGCAGCTTCGTCCGTAAGGATGAGATTTGCGGAAACTCTGCGCGCGACCTCCCCCCGATGGAGGAGGCGGGGCCCCGACAGCGACCGTAAAGCGGAGCCTTGGCACCCGTTTCGAGCAGAGGTCTTCCCATGCGCCCCCGCCTTATCGTGCTCCCCGCCGCGCTCGCGGTGCTGGTCGGATCCGTCGCGCCGGCGCTCGCGCGCGACGCCGAGTTCGACGCGCTCCGCGCCGCCGTCAAAAAGAAGCAGGCCGAGCAGGCGACGGCGCCGAAGCCAGCCGCGCCGGCCGCCCAGCCGGCCCGCCCGTCCGTGAAGGCCTTCCTGCCGGCGCCGCCGAAGGGCTGGAAAATGCGCCCCGCCCAGGAGCTGGGCGACTTCTCGCAGGCCTGGGCCAACTACGCGCCGGCGAGCGGCGGCTCGGGCGTGGCGCTGGACGCCACCATCGCGGCCCACAGCTTCGCGATCGGCGGCGCGACGCCGAAGCTGGGCTTCGACCCGGCCAGCGGCATGACCATCTCCAAGGTCACGGTGGCCGGCCGCCCCGGCTACCTGGCGTGGAACGCCAGCACCAGGTCCGGCAAGCTGAACCTCACCGCCGGGCGGTACGAGGTGATGATCGCCGGCCGCAGCGTCGCGCCCGAGGCCCTCACCGCCCTGGCCGCGAGCATCAACCTGACGAAGTTGTCGGCGCTGTGAGCGAGGTCGCGCGAGGCGGCGATCCACGCGAGACGGCCGCCTCCGTCCCGGCCGTCGAGGACGCCGTGCGCGCCTATCTCGACCACTTCTGGAAGGTCGACGCGTGGCTGCACGCGCTGCAGCAGGCCCGGGTCGACCCGGCTCTCCCGAAATGAAAGAGGGCGGGAGCGCGTGATGCGCTCCCGCCCTTGCAGGCCGGATCCCGCGCGCGGGGGACCTCAGGGGGTGCGCACGAGCTCCACGCGGCGGTTCTTCGCCCGCCCGTCTTCGCTGTCATTGGCCGCGACCGGGCGCGTGTCGCCCAGGCCCTCGGTCGTCAGCCGGCCCTCGGCGACGCCGTTGCGCACCAGCCAGGCCTTCACCGCGGCGGCGCGCTGCTGGGACAGGGTGCGGTTGGCGGCCGGAGCGCCGACGTTGTCGGTGTGACCTTCGATCCTGAGCTTCAGCTCCGGGTGAGCGCCCAGCAGTTCGCGCACCTGGCTCAGCACCGCCTCGGAGTCGGCCGTGACGGTCGACTTGGCGGTGTCGAAGTTGATGCCGTAGACGGCGATGCGGCCGTCGGCGGCCAGGCCCGCGTACAGCGACGAGGCGTCGACCGCATAGACCTGCTGCATCTGCTCGGGCTCGACGATGGTCACGCGGCTGACCGGCTCCCCGACGTTGGGGTCGATCAGGATGTTCACGTACATGGCCGGCTGGCCGTTCTTGGTCATGGTGAAGGCGCCGAACAGGGCGCCGTCGCGCGCCTCCTCCATCGACGGCAGGGCCGCGACCTTGCCGGTGACCACGGTGGTGAAGCCGGCCGCCTTCAGCGCGGTCTCGTAGTTGCGCATCACCTGCAGGGCCGAGACCCCGCCCTGGTGAATGTAGAAGGTCTTGTAGACCCGCCCCTCGACCTCCTTGCGGGTGATCTTCGCCTTCGGGGTGGCGACGTAGCCGACCACCATGTCGACGCCGTCGAACTCCTTCTCATCGTGGCTGTCGATCAGGGCGCCCGGATAGTGCCTCACCACCGGGTGCTCCCTGAAGCTGCCGGGGTCCATCTGGGCGAGGGCCGGACCGGCGGCGAGGAGCGGGCCGGCGGCGAGCAACAGGGCGGCGGCGAGGAGGCGGCGAGTGTTCATGGGGTTTGTGAACCGAGCGAGGAACCAGGCGTCAGCTTAGGCGCCGGCGCCCCCTCCCCGCCTCGTCCGAACGCACGAGGCGTCGCCGGCGGCCGCGGCTAGGCTCACAGCGAGTAGAGACGGAGCGTGACGTGGGGCGGTTTTCGTTGAAGGCGGTGGCGGTTCTGTGCGCATCCGCCGCCTTGTCGGGGTGCGCCACGACGGTGGTCTCGGGGCCTCCGTTCGACCTCGACCCGGCCCTGGCCGGCGGCGTGTTCGTCGGCGACATCGAGTACGACCTGAGCGCGCCGCTCAACGACGTGAGCGACGAATTTCGAGACACCTTCACCGATGAATTCGGCTGGGCGCTGGCGGCCTGCGCGCGCGGGCGCCAGACCCTGGACCTGCGCGTCCGCCTGGACGGCGTACAGCGCGTCCAGGCCCTGACCGCGGCGCGCTCCGGCGGAACGCACCGCCTGCGGGGCGTGGTCGAGTTCGTGCGGCCGGGGACCACCGACGTGGTCGGCCGCTATGCGATCGAGGCGGAGGCCGACGCCGGGCAGGGCCTGGGCGCCCTGCTGACCGACCAGGAGGCGGAGATCAGCGAAGCGTTCGGCAAGGCGCTCTGCCGCCAGGCGCGTCTGTGGCGCCTGACGCCGGGACGCTAGGCCGCTTCGGCCACCGCCTCGGACAGCAGGCGGCGGACCAGGTCGACCTGGCGGTGCTCGCCGACCTTGGCGAACAGCTGGCGCAGATGGGTCTTCACCGTGGTGTTGCTGACCCCGTTGTCCCCGGCGTACCCGGCGACGCTGGCGCCGCCGCACAAGGCGACGGCCAGGCGCGCCTCGGAGGGCGTCAGCGCATAGCGCCGCCGCAGCGTTTCGGCCGGCGGCGCGGACGGGGCGCCGCGCCGGTGGAAGGTGAGCACCGCCAGGGGGCCATGCCCCATGTCGAACGGGCGGCGGCGCTCCGGCAGCGGAACGGCCGCGACCGACACGCCGGTGCGCGGGTCGGCGCCCAGGACGGCGAGGCCGCCGGACCTTCCCGCGTCGCTGCGTCCCTCACCCGTCGCCGCCGCGATCAGCCGGCGCAGGACGACGTCGCCCGAGGC
>NZ_JAAIVC010000061.1 GCF_010975005.1 Caulobacter sp. 17J65-9
GGCGCGCGCCGATCGCGGCGGTCGCCGACCTGGCCGGCGCGGCGCCGGCGTGGGCTGCGTTCAGCCTGGCCCCGGAGGCGACCTGGCGCGCCGTCCTGGCGCTCATCCCGCCCGCGGCCATGTTCCTGGCCGCCCTCAGCGTGTCCTCCGACGCGCGCCGGCGCATGGCGGGCGGCTACCTGATCGCGGCGGTGCTCAGCCTGCTGATCGGGGCGCTGCAGCTCCTCGGCGGCGTCGACGGGCCCTTCTATCCCTACGCCACCACCAACTACGGCTCGGCCGTGGGCCTGTTCGCCAATCGCAACCACCTGGCCGCCCTGCTGGTGGCCGGCCTGCCCCTGGCCGGCGTGTTCGTCGGCGAGGCGCTGTCCAGCCGGCGGCGCGACCGGAACCTGCGCATGGTGCTGGCGGGGGTGTTCTACCTGCTGGTCCTGATCGGGATCGCGTCGGTGCGTTCGCGCGCCGGCATCCTGCTGGCCGGCCCCGCCCTGGTCGCCAGCCTGCTGATCGTGTGGCGCACCACCGGCGCGCGGCGCACCACGCCCGCCGTGCTGGGCGTGGCCGGCGTCAGCGCCGCCGCCCTGGCCGCCGTCGCCCTGTTCGCCCTGAACCCGATCCTCGCGCGCTTCGACGAGCAGCGTCCCGAGGGCCGGTTCGAGACCTGGCCGACCATCCTGCAGGCGGCCGACGCCCACCTGCCGCTGGGCGCGGGCGTCGGGGCCTTCGACCTCGTCTACCGGACGGTCGAACCGCTGGAGCAGGTCGGAGAGAGCTTCCTCAACCACGCCCACAACGACTTCCTGGAAGCCTGGCTTGAGACTGGCTGGCTGGGCGCCGCCCTGCTCGCCGGCTTCGTGGTTTGGTGGGCGAAGCGCTCCTGGCGCGCCTGGACCGCGGACGGCGGCGACCTGGCCCGCGCGGCCTCGGCCGCGATCGCGCTTTTGCTGCTGCACTCGACGGCGGACTATCCGCTGCGCACCGAGACCCTGGCCGTCTTCCTGGCGTTCTGCTGCGCGGTGCTGGAGCGCGGCGGGGGCCGCAAGCGCCGCACAGCCGCCTAGGCTAGAGCCGCGCGTCGACCCCGGCCTGCGGCAGCACCGACTTCACGTCGTAGATCACGTGCGGCCCGTTCCCCAGCCGACGCAGCCCCTCGTGGCCCAGGGCGACGAACTCCGGATGGCCGACCGCCAGCACGATGGCGTCGTAGGCGCCTTCCTGGGGTTGCTCGACCAGGTCGAAGCCGTACTCGTGGCGCGCATCCTCGGGCGACACCCACGGGTCCCAGATGTCGACCTCGGCGTTGAAGCGCTGCAGCTGGCGCACGACGTCGACCACGCGGGTGTTGCGGATGTCCGGGCAGCCCTCCTTGAAGGCCAGGCCCAGCACCAGCACCTTCGCGCCCACCGGGTTGATCCGGTTGGTCGCCATGAGGCGCAACACCTGGTCGGCGACGTAGGCGCCCATGCCGTCGTTGATCCGCCGCCCGGCCAGGATCACCTCCGGATGGTGGCCGATCTCCACCGCCTTGTGGGTCAGGTAGTACGGGTCCACGCCGATGCAGTGGCCGCCGACAAGGCCGGGGCGGAAGGGCAGGAAGTTCCACTTGGTGCCGGCCGCGGCCAGCACCTCGTGCGTGTCGATGCCCAGCCGGTTGAAGATCATGGCCAGTTCGTTGACCAGCGCGATGTTCAGGTCGCGCTGGGTGTTCTCGATCACCTTGGCCGCCTCGGCCACCCGGATCGAGCTGGCCTTGTGGGTGCCGGCCGAGACGATCGCGGCGTAGAGCGCGTCGACATAGTCGGCGATCTCGGGCGTCGAGCCGGACGTCACCTTGACGATGTCGGTCAGGCGGTGGGCCTTGTCGCCCGGATTGATGCGCTCGGGGCTGTAGCCGCAGAAGAAGTCGCGGTTGAAGGTCAGGCCCGACACCTTTTCCAGGATCGGCGCGCAGACCTCCTCGGTCGCCCCCGGATAGACCGTGGATTCGAAGATCACGACGTCGCCACGCTTCAGCACCGAGCCGACCGAGCGGCTGGCCGCGACCAGCGGACCGAAGTCGGGGCGCTTGGCTTCGTCGATCGGGGTCGGCACAGTCACCACGAAGGTGTTGCAGGCGGCGAGCTCCTCCAGCTTGTGGGTGAAGCTCAGCTGTTCTGCCCGGCCGAAGTCCTCCAGGTCCGCCTCGCGCGTGCGGTCCGCGCCGGTCTTCAGCTCGGCGATGCGGCCGGCGTCGATGTCGAACCCTACGGTCGGGAAGCGGCGGCCGAACTCCAGCGCGAGCGGCAAACCGACATAGCCGAGCCCCACCACCGCGAGGCGCGCCGCGTCGATTGAATGCATGATCGACCCCCGATCGTCCGGGGCGATACCGGCAGCGTCCGCCAGCCCCGACGACACACGCTTAGTGCTTCAGCGCGCTGACGTTTTCGGTACGACTCGACAACGCCGTTAGCTTAGCGCGCGGCGCTCTTCCCACGCCGCACGATACATGGCAAGCGGCGACACCCGCGTTCGTGGACCGCGGCAACACGACGAGCGAGACGGACACAGATGCGCATACTGGTCACCGGAACGGCCGGGTTCATCGGCTTCCACCTCGCCCGCCGGCTGATCGCGCAGGGCCACGAGGTCTTCGGCGTCGACGGCATGACGACCTATTACGACGTCAAGCTGAAGGAGGCGCGCCACGCGCTCCTCAAACGCCACAACGGCTTCTCCGAGCACGTGCTGATGCTGGAGGACAAGACCGCGCTGGAGCAGGTGGTCGAGGCCGCGCGGCCCGACGTCATCGTGCATCTCGCCGCCCAGGCGGGGGTCCGCTACAGCCTCGAGAACCCGCGCGCCTACGTCGACTCCAACCTGATCGGCACCTTCAACATCCTGGAGCTGGCCCGCGCCCACCGCGTCGGCCACCTGCTGCTGGCCTCGACCAGCTCCGCCTACGGCGCCAACACCGAGATGCCGTTCGGCGAGACCCAGCGCTGCGACCACCCGCTCACCTTCTACGCGGCCACCAAGAAGGCCACCGAGGAGATGAGCCACGCCTACAGCCACCTGTGGGACATCCCCACCACCGTGTTCCGCTTCTTCACCGTCTACGGCCCGTGGGGCCGGCCGGACATGGCGCTGTTCAAGTTCGTGAAGGGCATCCTCTCGGGCGAGCCGATCGACATCTACAACAACGGCCAGATGGAGCGGGACTTCACCTACGTCGACGACCTGGTCGAAGGCATCGAGCGGCTGATCCACGCGGTCCCGGCGAAGGGCGAACCGGCCAAGGGCGTCGTCGACTCGCTCAGCCCGGTCGCGCCCTGGCGGCTGGTCAACATCGGGCGCGGCGCGCCGGTGAACCTGCTGGAGTTCGTCGAGGCCATCGAGACGCAGCTCGGCCGCAAGGCCGTGCGCAACTACATGCCGATGCAGGCCGGCGACGTACCCAAGACCTGGGCTGACGCCGAGCTGCTGGTCGCCCTGACCGGCTATCGCCCGTCGACGACGGTCGAGGACGGCGTGCGGGCCTTCTGCGACTGGTACCTGGAGCACTACGCTCCGGCGGGCGCCTAGAGCCTTCCCGTTTCGAATGGAAGCATTCGAAACGGGTCAGAAGGCTCTAGCTCTTTGGGTTAGAGCGCGATGGCCGCTGAAACCGGCGTCCACTTTCAGCTATCGCGCTCTAGCAGACCAGGCGCAGGGCCCCGCCGCCGTCCGCGGTGACGATCCAGGCCCGCGCCAGCTCCAGATAGAACAGCGCGTCGCCGCGACCGGTCTCCAGCGTGCGGCGGATCTCCTCGGGCGAGCCGCCGGCGGTGCGGCAGGCGCGCGCGTCGGTGCGCGCGTGGCGCAGGCATTCCACCGCGCTGGCGGCGGCGTAGTACAGCCGCGCGGGCGGCACGCGACCCAGGCTGTCCTGCGAGATGAGCTGGTGGTGATACCGCTTCAGAAGCCGGCGCTCGGCGGCGCTGAAGCCGCTGACGTCAGGGGACTCGAAGTCACTGCAAACGATGGTCATGTCGCCTCCACTGGGAAGGAGACATGCCTGATCCGGTCCCGGACAGCGGCCCCGTAGACCTACGGGGGCCCTGAGTTTTCAGAGAATTCCGGCGCGGGTGGCCGCCGCGACGGCCTGGGCGCGGCGCTTCACCCCCAACCGCCGGCAGGCGTTGTCGAGGTGCTCGTCGACCGTGCGGGGGCTCAGCCCGGTGATCTGCGCGATGTCCCAGGAGCTCTTGCCCTCGGCCGCCCAGCGCAGGCACTCGGCCTGGCGCGGCGTGAGCAGCCCCGCGCTCGGGAACTTGGCCGAGAACTCGACCTTCAGCCGGTCGGCTTCCGGCGCGGAGGCCATGCCCCAGCGGCGCGTCAGCGCTTCGAACAGCTCCGTCAGTCGGGCCAGGCGCGCTTCCGACAGGAACGGCAGGAACCAGACCGGCGGCTCGGGGCCCAGCGGCCGCGCCTTGGGATTGTCCAGCGAGATGCCGGCGATCTCGGCGGTGGCGCGTTCCACGTTGTAGGCGAACAGCTGCAGGTCGCCGGGCTCGGCGCCCTGCCGGCGCCGGCGCGCCTCGTCGAAGGCCCCGAACGCGCCGTGGCGCGCCACCAGCACGGCGGCTTCCTCACGCACCGCCCGATGAAAGGCCATGTTGGCCCGGATCCCCATCGTCCCGACGCTCTACAGTGTCTGCCCTGATCGACGTACATACATCCTAAGACTTGCCACGCGAAGGTTCGGCCGACATCAAGGACCTCGCCCGGGGATGCGCGTCGTTGCTGCTGGTTCTGATCTACATTTTCGTCCAGTTCGCGGTGGTCGCGCTCACGTGCACCTTCGGTGGCCGTTACGAGCGCTACGCCGCCCTGGTGGTTCTGGCCGGCACCACCCTGGGCGCGCTGGGGATGAAAGCCTTCACCGGCCTGCTGGCGCGCGACGCCGCCTCGTCGATCGTGAACGCCGGCATGTTCCTGAGCGTCTTGTGGATCTGGTGGCGCTGCCGTGCGCCCTGGGCGACCGCCCTGGTCGTGGTCGAAGCGGTGCCGGTTGATCTGATCCGGTTGTTCATCCATGCCCTCGCGCCGGAGCAACGCGGCGTGCTGCGGGCCTTGTGGTGGGGCTCCAGCGTCCTCGCCTACCTGCAGCTCGGCGTGCTCGTGTTCGCCGTGTTGCGTCGAGAACTCGGGCCGCCGATCGGGCTCCGATCGGCTCCGGACCACCGGCCGCCCGCGTCGGCCTGATCGACGTCAGGCCGCCACCGCGGCGGAGATCTCGCTCGACAGGGCCGGCGCCGCGACGGGAACCGGCACGGCCGCAGCCGGATCCACCCAGCCCAGCCGACGCGCCAGCCTCTGAGCCCACGCGTCGAGATCGCGCGAGTGCTCGGCGATCCAGGCCTGGGCCTGGCGCTCCAGCGCCTTCAGGTTGCGCCCAGAGGCCAGGTCGCTGCGCTCGCTGACGCTGGCGCTCAGCGGACCGTCGATGCGGGTGTACTGCAGCTCGCCGCCCTGGTTGAGGAACAGGTCCGCCTGGTAGGCCACGCCGTCGGCCGCGGCCTGGGCGGCGATGGCGATCAGGGCCGAGCCTTTGCGCCGGTCCAGCCAGCGCTCCGGCGTCCACTTGCGCGTCTTCCTGGCCGGGAAGGCCCGGGTCGGACGGCCGGTGCCCAGGGACAGCACGAAGATCTTCTCGTGGCCCCAGTCCATGCGAGCCGCCTCGGCCAGCACGGCCATGGCCGGATCGTTGGCGAACAGGGTCCCGCCGATCAGCGGCATCGGCTTGCCGGACGAGAAGGCGTTCTTCACCTCCGCCGGCTGGAACCAGGTCGGGGTGGCGGTCGTCGCCCGCACGGCGTCGCGATAGCTCGCGTCCAGGTCGCTCCAGGCGTAGGGGCCGCCGGCCACCAGGTGCGCCGGGCGGCGCGCCTCCAGGTCGTAGGCGGTCATCATCACCGGGGCCAGGCATTCGCTGAGCCGGGTCGCCCCGAACAGCTCGCCCAGCAGGCGCTCCAGGCGGCGGTGGTCGTACAGCCCCTCGCCGACGCGCGGCGCGAACCAACCGTTCGGATAGATCTTGCGCACGCGCTTGCGGAAGAAGGCGACCAGCCCGTCCACCCCCAGCACGGCCCGGTCCCGCTCGGCCCCGGCCGGCGCGGTCAGGCCCGCGGCCAGCAGCCCCCCGGTCTCGGTCCCCGCGATCAGGTCGAAGCACTCGTGCGCCTCGGGACGGCGGCCCAGGCGCTCTCCCACGCGCCCGAGCAGCTCCTGGAGGACCAGCGCCGGCAACAGCCCGCGCACGCCTCCCCCGTCGATCGACAGCACGAAGCGCGCCATCCCAGCCCCCACTGTTAAGGTTCGCTTAACTCTGTTCAGGAACCCGCGTTTTCCGCAAGCGGACCAATCGCGAGGGAGCGGCCCTGTGGCCTCGACGCCGCAGGCCCCCGAAACGGGAGCGGGAACGGGCGGAAATTTCGCGCCAGGGCCGCTCCGGAGCGCACGATTTGTGCACTGCGGCAGGCGATGCAGGGATGATCCGATCCGGCGCACGACGCGCCGATGTCGGCCCGGCGGCGGTTCTTGCGCGGACGAATGAAATATTTCGGTCCGAACCGGCCCGTTTCCGGCGTCCGGACCGGGTTTGGAGTAAGCTTCGCCGGTGACCCGCGCGCCCTACAGCTACCGCGACGACCCCGCCGTCCCGGCCTTCCCCGACGACCGCCCGATCATCGTGTTCGACGGCGAGTGCGTGTTCTGCTCGGGGTGGGCGAAGACGGTGCTGCGCCATGACCGGCGGCGGCGCTATAGGCTGGCCACCGCCCAGTCGCCGCTCGGCCGGGCGCTCTACGTCCACTACGGGCTGGAACCGCAGGACTACGAGACCAACCTGCTGATCGAGGACGGGCGCGCCTGGACGAGGTCCGAGGGCACCATCCGCATGTTCGAGGGCCTGGGCGCGCCGTGGTCGGCGGCGGCTGTCATGCGCGTGCTGCCCGCGCCGATCCGCGACGCCCTCTACGAATTCATCGCCCGCAACCGCTTCCGCCTCGCCGGCCGGCGCGAGGCCTGCTTCGTGCCCCAGCCCGGCGACCGGGAAAGGGTCCTGTCATGAGGGTCGTCATCCTCGGCGGCTACGGCGTGTTCGGCGGCCGATTGGCTCTACTGCTGGCCGACGAGCCGCGCCTGACCCTGGTGCTGGCCGGCCGCTCGACCGCCAAGGCCGACGCCTTCGCCGCAACCCTGCCGCCCGGGGCCCGGATCGAGACCGCCCGCGTCGACCGCGACGGCGACGTCGAGGCGCAACTCGCGGCCCTGAAACCCGACGTCGTCATCGACGCCACCGGCCCGTTCCAGACCTATGGCGAGCGTCCCTACCGGGTGATCGAGGCGGCCCTGGCGGTCGGCGCGCACTATCTGGACCTGGCCGACGGCGCCGAGTTCGTGGACGGCGTCTTCGCCTACGACGCGGCCGCGCGCCAGGCCGGGCGGGTCGTGCTGTCCGGGGTCAGCAGCTTCCCGGTGTTGACCGCCGCGGTGGTGGACGCGCTTTCCCACGACATGGTCGATGTCCGGCGCGTGACCGGCGGCATCGCGCCCTCGCCCTACGCCGGCGTGGGGCTGAACGTGATCCGCGCCGTGGCCGGCTATGCGGGCAAGCCGGTCAAGCTGGTCCGCGACGGCCGCCGCACGGCCGGGCGCGGCCTGGTCGAGATCGTGCGCCGGACCGTCTCGCCGCCGGGGCGGCTGCCGCTGCGCAACATCCGCTTCTCGCTGGTGGACGTGCCGGACCTGCGCGTCCTGCCCCGCCGGCGCCCGGAGCTGCGCGACGTCTGGATGGGCGCAGGCCCCGTGCCGGAGATCCTGCACCGCATGCTCAACGGCCTCGCTCGGGGCGTGGCCGCCGGAGTGCTTCCGTCGCTGGAGCCGTTCGCGCCGGTCTTCCATCGCGCGATCAACCTGCTGCGCTGGGGCGAGCACCGCGGCGGCATGTTCGTGGACGTACACGGCGTCGACGGCGACGGGCTCCCGATCCACCGCTCGTGGCACCTGCTCGCCGAGGGCGACGACGGCCCGCTGATCCCGTCGATGGCGGCCGAAGCGATCGTGCGGAAGATGCTGGACGGCCAGACGCCCGCGCCCGGCGCGCGCTCGGCCGCCGGCGACCTGGACCTGGCCGACTACGACGCCCTGTTCGCGCGGCGCACCATCCACACCGGCGTGCGCGAGCCGGTTCCGGCCGCCGCGCCGCTCTACCGCCGCGTCCTCACCGGCGCCTGGGAGCGCCTGCCGGCGCCGATCCGCGACCTGCACGACCTGGACGGCGACCTGCGCGTCGAGGGCACGGCCGACGTCGAGCGCGGAACGGGTCTCGCCAGCCGGATCGTCGGCGCCGTGTTCGGCTTTCCCCGCGCGGGCCGGCAGGTCCCGGTCGCCGTCGACTTCAAGCTCACGCCGCAGGGCGAGGTCTGGCGGCGCACCTTCGACGGGCGCTCGTTCCACAGCGTCCAGTCCGAAGGGACCGGCCGGTTCGAGGGGCTGGTGGTCGAGCGGTTCGGACCGTTCGCCTTCGGCCTGGCCCTGGTTCTGGAGGACGACCGGCTGAACCTGGCGGTGCGGCGCTGGACCGCCTTCGGCGTGCCCATGCCGGCCGCCTGGGCGCCCGGCGGACCGGCTCACGAGGCGGCGGAGGACGGACGCTTCCGCTTCCACGTCGAGATCGGCCTGCCGCTGGTCGGCCTGGTCGTGCGCTATCGCGGCTGGCTGGCGCGCGCCGACCGCGAACCGGAGGCGCCGGCGGCCGAAGCCGCCTGACGAAGCCGCCTTGGGGGCGACCCAATCACCTGTTCGGCCGTTTCATGAACGCCGCCGCGATCAGCGGTCGCGCCCGCACGGAATCGACCCTAAATAGCCGCCCATGTCGAACGTCTCCGCTCCCCACATCGTCCGCGTCGCCATTATCGGTTCCGGCCCCGCCGGCTGGACCGCCGCGATTTACGCCGCCCGCGCCCTGCTGAAGCCCGTCGTGTTCGCCGGCCTGCAGCCCGGCGGCCAGCTCACCATCACCACCGACGTCGAGAACTATCCGGGCTTCGCCGACGTCATCCAGGGCCCCTGGCTGATGGACCAGATGCGCGCCCAGGCCGAACACGTCGGCACGGAAGTGATCCACGACGTCGTGGTCGAGGCCGACCTGTCGCAGCGGCCGTTCCGGCTGAAGCTCGACAGCGGCGCCGAGTACCTGGCCGAGACCGTGATCATCTCCACCGGCGCCCAGGCCAAGTGGCTGGGCCTGCCGTCCGAGCAGCACTTCCGCGGCTTCGGCGTGTCGGCCTGCGCGACCTGTGACGGCTTCTTCTATCGCGGCAAGCACGTGGCCGTGGTCGGCGGCGGCAACACCGCGGTCGAAGAGGCGCTGTTCCTGACCAACTTCGCCGAGCAGGTCACCTTGATCCACCGCCGCGACGAACTGCGGGCCGAGGCGGTGCTGCAGGAGCGCATGCGCCACAACCCCAAGATCAAGGTGATCTGGGACACCGCCATCGAAGAGGTGCTGGGCACCGAGAACCCGACCGGCGTCACCGGCCTGCGCCTGATGAACCTGAAGTCCGGCGAAGTGTCGGAACTGGCCGTCGACGGCTTCTTCGTCGCCATCGGCCACGCCCCGTCGTCGGAACTGTTCAAGGGCCAGCTCGAGACCAACGAGGGCGGCTATCTGAAGGTGAAGCCGGGCACGGCCTCGACCGCCATTCCGGGCGTCTACGCCGCCGGCGACGTCACCGACGACGTCTACCGCCAGGCGGTCACCGCCGCCGGCATGGGCTGCATGGCCGCGCTTGAGGCCGTGCGCTTCCTGGCCGAGGAAGACCACGCCAAGTCCAAGCACCCGATCAGCCACACCGAAGCCGAGAAGATCGGCCAGTGGTGATCCGTGACGCGCGCGAGGGCGACCAGCTCGCCGTCGCGCGCCTCACCGACCTGGCCTTCGCCGGCCCCGACGAGAGCGCCCTGATCGCGCGCCTGCGCGACGACGGCGACGTGCTGATCGAGCTGGTCGCCGAGGACGCCGGCGAAATCGTCGGCCACATCCTGTTCAGCCCCCTGCCCGTCGAACGCGACGGCGCGACGGCCGAGGCCGCCGCGCTGGCGCCGATGGCGGTTCTGCCCGGCCGGCAGCGGTCCGGCGTCGGCTCTGCCCTGGTGAAGGCGGGCCTGGACGCCTGCCGCGCGAAGGGCGTGCCGGCCGTCGTGGTCCTAGGCCATCCCGACTACTACCCGCGCTTCGGCTTCACCGCCGAGGCGGCCGCGACGCTTCAGGCGCCGTTCTCCGGACCGGCGTTCATGGCGCTGGAGCTGACACCCGGCGCGCTGGAACACGGCGGCCGGGTGCGCTACGCGAAAGCGTTCGGGCTCTAGCGCCCTACGCGCTCGCCGCGTCCAGCAGCCCCATCAGCTCCGGATCCAGCTTCAGCCGCGCGGCGCCGACGATGTCGTTCAGCTGCTCGACGCTGGTCGCGCTGGCGATGGGCGCGGTGACGCCCGGGCGGGCCATCAGCCAGGCCAGGGCGACCTGGGCCTGGGTCGCGCCCAGCCGGTCCGCCGCCTCGTCCAGGGCCGCCAGGACGCGCAGGCCGCGATCGTTCAGGTACTTCTTCACCCCGCCGCCGCGGGCGCTTTTGCCGAGGTCGGCCTCGGAGCGGTACTTGCCGGTCAGGAAGCCGCTGGCCAGGCCGTAATAGGTGATCGCGCCCACCTGCTCGCTCTGGCAGAGCGGCTGCAGTTCGGCCTCGAAGTCGGACCGGCTGTAGAGGTTGTAGGGCGGCTGCACGCTTTCGTAGCGCGGCAGGCCCAGCCGGCCGCTGGTCTCGAGCGCCTCCTTGAGGCGCGCCGCGTCGATGTTGGACGCCCCGATCGCGCGCACCTTGCCCTGCTCGATCAGCCTGGCGTAGGCGCCCAGCGTCTCCTCGAAGGGCGTCGCCTTGTCGTCGACGTGCGACTGGTAGAGGTCGACATAGTCGGTCTTCAGCCGCTTCAGCGAGCCCTCGATCGACGAGGTGATGTAGGCGGCCGACAGGCCCTTGCGGTCAGGGCCGAGCTCCCAGCCGACCTTGGTGAAGATCAGCACGTCGTCGCGGCGGCCGCGTTTCGCCAGCCAGTCGCCGATGATGGCCTCGGACTCCCCGCCGGTGTGGCCCGGAACCCAGGCGGAATAGGCGTCGGCGGTGTCGACAGCGTTGAAGCCGGCGTCGACGAAGGCGTCCAGCACCCGGTGCGAGGTCGCCGCGTCGGCGGTCCAGCCGAACACGTTGCCGCCGAGGACCAGCGGGGCGAACTCGAGGGACGAGCGACCGAGCCGACGTTTCTGCATGCGAGCCGCCGAACCGCCGGATCCTGCGCCCGGCGCGAGCAACAGATAGGTACGGCCAAGCTCGGCGTTAAGCCCGGCTCAGACCGCCGGCGAGGCGGGCTCCTCGGCGGCGTCTTTCGGCGCGGCGCCCTGGGTCGGCGTTTCGGACTCGAACCGACGCAGCTTCTCGTTGATGCGGGCGATGTCGTCGGCGGTGGGCTTGCGCCGCCCGCCCAGCACCATGGCCACGCGGCCGTGGCCGTCCTCGGAGGCCAGCACCACCGTGTCCTCGGCGTCCGGCAGGCGCGGGCGGGCGAAGCGGGCCTCGTCGATGACCGGCTCGCGCCCGGCGTAGCGCTGGACGAAGGCGGCCGGTTCGCCCGGATTGCCGGCCCAGCGGTAGAAGATGTGGGTGCCGATCTGGCCGACCTTGCGCACGGTCGGGCTCCACCACGGCAGCACGTAGTCGGCGTGGTAGTGGGTCGCCGTGCCGACCTCGCCGACGACCTGGCCGGCCAGGGCCCGCTCGGCGACGACCTTGGCGCGGTCCCAGGCCCAGGGCACCACGCCCCCGGCCATCGCGCCGTCGCAGGTGAAGGAGAACTGGCAGCCGGTGGTCCGCTCGGCGCCCTGGAACACCACCCCGCAGACGCTGGCGGGGAAGTTCGGGTCGCGCACGCGGTTCAGCACGACCTGGGCGACCGCGGCCTGGCCCTTGTCGCTCTCCAGCGCGGATTCGTAATAGACCGCCTGGGTCAGGCAGCGCAGCGCCTTCTTGCGCTCGCCGGCCGAGCCCTGGAACACGAACGGGCGCGCCGGCTTCAGCTCGCCGGCGGCGATCGGGATCAGCGCGTTGATCTGGCGCGCGCGATCGCCGTCCAGCGCGCCGATGCCGAGGTCAGGACGCACGGACACGTCGTAGTTCGGCCAGCCTTCGACCCGGCCCCACTCCTGCGGCTCGGCGGCGGGATCGTGGCGGGCGGCGAGCGCGCGGGCGGCCGGGTCCATGCCGCCGGCGAGCGCCTTCAGCGCGTCTTCCGACAGTGACCCGCCGGTGACCTTCAGGATGTGCTCGTGCGCGCGGTCCGGCGCCGGCCCCGGGCTCGAACTGGCCGAGAGCGCGGTGGCCAGGACGGCCATGGCCGTCGCGGCTCCGCCGAGCGCGCCGAGCGCGCGAGACTGCTCTCGCGAAACCGCTCCAAACATCCGCTCTGCTTTCCCTCGTGGCGCGGGCCCCGTCGGCTCCGCAAAGGTACTACGGCGTTACGGCAGGGGTAACGGCGTTTTCGGGCGGCTTCGTGGCGCCCTCGGAGACCGGAGTCAAAGACTGAGTGCGGCGACGCTTACTTGTGGCCGAGCGTGGCGCGCAGCATCCAGGCGTGTTTCTCGTGGGCTTCCAGGCGCACGGTGATGGTGTCCACGGTGGCCTGGTCGTCGGCCTCGTCGGCGACGCTCAGGGCGGCGCGCGCGGTGCCGATGACCGTCTCATGGTCGCGCATCAGCTCTTCCAGCATGCCGGTCGCGGCCTTCTCCGGATCGCCGTCCTTGATCGAGGTCAGGTTGGCGAAGGCGCCGTAGCCCTGGGGCGCGAACTCGCCCAGCGCGCGGATGCGCTCGGCCATCTCGTCCAGCGCCTGCCACATCTCGGTGTACTGGGCCTCGAACATCTTGTGCAGCTCGCCGAAGTTCGGGCCGCGGACGTTCCAGTGGTAGCCGTGGGTCTTCAGATACAGCGCGTAGCTGTCGGCCAGCAGCTTGGTCAGTCCGGCGGCGATCTCGCCGCGCTGTTCGGCCGTGAAGCCGGTGCGGATGTCGACAGCCATGCGGTGATGCTCCTGTAGCGCCTGACTTCAGGTAGGCGCCCGCGCCCGCCCGCCAAGGTCGCAGCGGCTGCGCCGCCCCGCGACGCAGGCCGTAACGCCTGCGGCCGCCGCCGCGTTCCCGGCACTAGCGGGGCGACGGCTGAGCGAATACCCTCGGTCGGCGGGGCTTAGGGGGCGAGGTCCGGGGTGGCGTTCAAGCGTTTGCTCGATCGGATCGCCGGGCGTGATCGCCGGCTGACGGCGGTCGCCGCCGGCGCGTGCGCCGTCACCGCGCTTGCGGCCGGCGCGCTAGTCCAGCAGGCCCCGGCCCTGGCCGTTCCGGTGATCTTCCTGGGCGGGGCCGGCGCGGCCTTCGCCCTGTCGCGGCAGGGCCCGCGGCCCCAGCCTCCGGCGGGCGAGCAGCGCGAGAGCGACGCGCGCTTCCGCCTGGTCGCCGACGACGCGCCGGTGATGCTGTGGATGGGCGACGCCGAGGGCGGCGGGCTCTACCTGAACCGCATGTTCCGGGACTTCTGGGGCCACCGGACTCCGGAGAGCCTCGCCGGCATGGGCTGGTTCGAACTGGTCCATCCCGAGGACCGCGAGAGCCTGAAGGCCACCATCGTGGCCGGCGTCGCCTCGCACGCGCCCTTCACCATGTCCCCGCGCCTGATGCGCGCCGACGGCCAGTGGCGGCTGATCGAGGCCACCGCCGTGCCGCGATTCAAGACGTGCGGCGCCTTCAAGGGCTTCATCAGCGTCTGCCGCGACGTCACCGAGGCGCGCGCCGCGGACGCCGCCCGCCTGGAGAGCGAAAAGCGCTTTCGCCTGATCGCCGACAGCGCCTCGGTGTTCATGTGGGTCAGCGAGCTGGGCGCGCGCTTCATCTTCGTTAACCGCGCCTATCTCGACTTCGCCGGCGTCTCCTACGAGGAGGCCCTGCAACTCAGCTTCGTCGAGCGCCTCCATCCGGACGACCGGGACCGCGTGCTGGCCGTGCAGGCGGCGGGCATGGCCGGCCGCAAGCCGTTCACATTCGAAGCCCGATTCCAGCGGGCGGACGGCCAGTGGCGCTGGCTGCGAGCCCAGGCCACGCCCCGCAAGGGACCGGGCGGCGAACACGCGGGCTATGTCGGCGTCGGCGTCGACGTCACCGAGGCCAAGCAGGCCGAGAGCGATCTGAAGCGCATCAACGAACTGCTGGAGGAGCGGGTCGCCGCCGCGTTGGCTGAGAAGGCCGACGCCGAGGCCGCCCTGTTCCACGCCCGCAAGATGGAGGCGGTCGGCCAGCTGACCGGCGGCGTGGCCCACGACTTCAACAACCTGCTGACGGTCGTGATCGGCGCGCTGGACATGATCCTCAAGCACCCGGAGGACGGGGCCAAGCGGCGTCGGCTGGGCGAGGCCGCTCTGGCCGCCGCGCGCCGCGGCGAACGCCTGACCCACCAGCTGCTCGCCTTCTCGCGTCGCCAGGCGCTCCGGCCCGAGACCTGCGACGTCAACGCCCTGATCCGCGACGGCGAGCCCCTGACGCGGCGCGCGGTGGGCGAGGCCATCGCCTTCACCCTGCGGCTGAGCGAGGAGGCGGCGACCGCGCGGGTCGACACCGGCCAGTTCGAGGCCGCCCTGCTGAACCTGGTGGTCAACGCCCGCGACGCGACCTCGGCCGGGGGCGAGATCACGGTGGAGACCGAGCGGCTGGACGTCTCGGCCGACCAGGTCCCCGAGCTCGCGCCCGGCGCCTACGTGGTCGTGCGGGTGCGCGACAGCGGCGTGGGCATGAGCGCCGACGTGCTGTCCCAGGTGTTCGAGCCGTTCTTCACCACCAAGCCCGCCGGCAAGGGCACGGGCCTGGGCCTGTCGCAGGTCTACGGCTTCGCCCGCCAGTCGGGCGGCGTGGTCCACCTGCGGAGCACCGAGGGCCGCGGCACCATCGTGGCCCTCTACCTGCCGGCCGCCGAGATGCAGCCGGAGGTCGCCCGGCCGCGCGCCTGCGGGACGCCGTCCAGCCGCGTGCTGCGGGTTCTGCTGGTCGAGGACGACCCGTCGGTCGCCGTCATCGCCGAGACCATGCTGGTCGAGCTGGGCCACGCGGTCATGCGCGCGGAGAACGCCGAACAGGCGCTGAAGCTGCTGCACGCCGACCGGCCGGTCGACCTGCTGCTCACCGACGTGATCATGCCGGGCGGGGTGAACGGCGTGGAGCTGGCGCGGCTGGCCTCGGTTCTGCGCCCCGGCCTGGCCGTCCTGCTCAGCTCCGGCTACGCTGGCGAAACGGTCGACGCGGCCCTGGCCGAAGCGCCCTGGCCGTTCCTGAAAAAGCCCTACGACGCCGACGAACTGGCCGCGACGCTGCAGGCCCTGGCCCCGTCCCGCCAAGCCGAGACGGCCTAGAGCGCGATGGCCGAAAGTGGTCGCCGGTTTCGGCGGCCATCGCGCTCCAACTGTCCAGCCCGTCACAATTCGTGAACGTCCGGGGGCGGATCAGGCTTGTCTTCAGGGCCGCCCGACCTATTTTAACCGTCAACTTATGCTCACTTTCAGCATAAGTCGCCGACCGACACCGGCCGGCGTTTTCTCGGCCCCGAGATATGCTCAGTTTGAGCATAAATGGGAGGACCACATGGCCGACGGCTCGATCGCCCCCGCCGCTTTCGCCTTCACTGCAGAGGTCGAAGCGGAGACCGCCCCGATCTGGGAGAAGGTCAAGGACAAGGTCACGCCGATCGAGTGGCGCTTCCACGCCCCGCTGATCGCCGCCATCAACCGCCTGAAGCGCGAGAAGAACGCGGTCATCCTGGCGCACAACTACATGACGCCGGAAATCTTCCACGGCGTGGGCGACTACGTCGGCGACAGCCTGGGCCTGGCGCGGGAAGCGCAGAAGGCCGAGCACGCCGAGATCATCGTCCAGGCCGGCGTGCACTTCATGGCCGAGACCTCGAAGATCCTCTGCCCCGACAAGAAGGTGCTGATCCCGGACCTGCGCGCGGGCTGCTCGCTGGCCTCCTCGATCACCGGCGACGACGTGCGCCTGATCAAGCAGCGCTATCCGGGCCTGCCGGTGGTCACCTACGTGAACACCACCGCCGACGTGAAGGCCGAGACCGACGTCTGCTGCACCTCGGCCAACGCCGTGCAGGTGGTCGAGCAGGTCGCCAAGGAGTGGGGCGTCGACCGCGTCATCCTGATCCCCGACGAGTTCCTGGCCCGCAACGTCGCCCGCCAGACCAGCGTCGGCATCATCGCGTGGAAGGGCCGCTGCGAGGTGCACGAGCGCTTCACCGCCCAGGACATCCTGGACATGAAGGAAGCCTGGCCCGACGCCGAGGTGCTGGCCCACCCGGAATGCCCGGCCGAGGTGCTGGAGGTTTCCGACTTCGCCGGCTCGACCGCAGCCATGAACGACTACGTGATCCAGCGGAAGCCCAAGCGGGTGGTGCTGATCACCGAGTGCTCGATGGCCGACAACGTCGCCGCCGACGCGCCGGAGACCGAGTTCGTCCGCCCCTGCAACCTGTGCCCGCACATGAAGCGGATCACCCTGCAGAACATCTACGACGCCCTGCTGAACGAGCAGCACGAGGTGACCGTCGACCCGGCCATCGCCGAGGCCGCCCGCGGCGCGGTGCAGCGCATGATCGACCTGCCGCCGCCGGCCGTCCCGGCCCGCTACGACCTGGTCAAGGCGCGCCACCACGTCGACGTCGAACTGATCTGAGGTCGTCATGACCGACGCGCCGCGCCAACCCGGACCGTGGGAGGAGGCGGAAGGCCTTCGCCCCGGCGCGCCCGCCCCCGCGACGGCCGCCGAGCCGGCGACCGCCGCCTCCGGCCGGACCAAGGAGATCGTCTGGGCCCTGATCTCGTCGGCCCTGATCGCCTTGTGGCTGGGCTGGCGGATGGGGCCGGTCGTGGCGATCGCCGGGGTGTTCGGCATCCTGGTGCACGAGCTCGGTCACCTGTTCGCGATCAACCGGCTGGGCTGCGGCCCGGGCAAGATCCACTTCATTCCGTTCCTGGGCGGGGCGGCCACCGCCAGGCGGGCCTCGCCGACCGAATGGATCGACGTGCTGATCGCGCTCGCCGGTCCGGCGGTCGGCATCCTCGCCGCCCTGCCGTTCTTCGCCATCTGGGCGGTCACGAACCAGGCCATGTGGCTGGACGGCGCGATCTTCATCGCCGTCATCAACCTGCTCAACCTCGCCCCGGCCCCGCCGCTGGACGGCTCCAAGGCGCTGGGCCCGGTGCTGGCGCGCCTGCACCCGCAGGTCGAGCGCGTGGCGCTGGTGCTGGTCGGCGGCCTGGCCATCCTCTGGGCGGTCGAACGCAACGCCTTCTTCCTGGCCGTGTTCATGGGCTTCGGCCTGTTCCTCACCCTGCGCTCGGCGCGGATGCGCCCGCAGGCGGTGAAGCTGGACGGACGCCAGCAGGCCGCGGCCTTCGCGCTGTGGGCGGCGACCGCCGGTCTCTGCCTCGGCACGCTCTACGCCGCCTTCCGCCTGGCGGGGAGCAAGTCCGACCTGCTGACCCTGCTGGGGTCGATCTGACCGTGGCCGTCTCCCGCTCCATCGAGGTGGTGGTCGGCGACATCACCCGCCTGACCGTCGACGCCGTCGTCAACGCCGCCAATTCCAGCCTGCTGGGCGGCGGCGGGGTCGACGGCGCCATCCACCGCGCGGCCGGCCCGGAGCTGCTGGACGCCTGCCGCAAGCTAAACGGCTGCAAGACCGGCGACGCCAAGATCACTCCGGCCTTCCGGCTGCCGGCCAAGCACGTGATCCACACGGTCGGCCCGGTGTGGCGCGGCGGCCAGAACGGCGAGCCGGCCCTGCTGGCCAGCTGCTACCGCCGCGCGCTGGAGCTGGCGGCCGAGAACGGCGACCGCTCGGTCGCCTTCCCGGCCATCTCTACCGGCGTCTACGGCTATCCCAAGGACGAGGCCGCCAAGGTGGCGGTCGAGACCGTCTCGAACTTCCTGGCCGGGTCCTGCGAGATCGACCAGGTCCTGCTCTGCTGCTTCGACGAGGCCTGCGCGGCCTGGCATCGCGCCGCCCTCGCCGATCTGGAGGCGCGCGCATGACGAGCCGCTTTGTCCACGACGGCGTGCTGGTGATCGGCGGGGGCCTGGCCGGCCTGTCCGCCGCCCTGGCCTCGCCCCGCAAGGCGCTGGTGCTGTCGCCGGCCCCGCTCAGCCAGGCCTGTTCCTCGGCCTGGGCCCAGGGTGGGCTGTCGGCGGCCCTGGCGCCTGACGATTCCGCCGAACTGCACGCCCAGGACACCGAAGCCGCCGGCGCGGGCCTGGTCGACGCGGCCGCGGTCCGCCGGCTCACCGCCGCCGCGGCCGACACGGTCGCCTGGCTGGCCGAGCTGGGCGCGCCGTTCGAC
>NZ_JAAIVC010000062.1 GCF_010975005.1 Caulobacter sp. 17J65-9
GCGCGACCCGCTTCAGCGCCGCCAGCCCGGCGTCCAGGCCGTCGCGGTCGACGGCCTCGCGCACGGCGTCGGCCCCCGGCTCGCCGGCCTCGGTGACCGCGGCCTCGCGCATGGCCTTGGCCTGGGCCGTCACATAGCGGGCGTCCAGGGCGGCGGTCAGGGCGGCCTGCTGGCCGCCGGCGAAGTCGACGATTGCGACGGTGCGCGTCGGCGCGGCGTTCTTGATCATGGCCGGCATCATGCCGCCCAGCAGCATCAACGCCGGCAGGGCCAGCATGGACAGCCAGAAGCCCACGGTGCGCGCGTAGGCGAAGTACTCGCGACGCGCGATCAGCAGCATGCGTTTCACGCGCGACCTCCGGTAAGAACGATGAAAGCGTCGTGCAGGGTCGGTTCCTTCATTTCGAACCGGCGCACGTCCAGGCCGCGCGCGAAGGCGGTCTTCAGCGCCTCCTGCGGGGCCGCGCCCGGGGCCAGGGTGGCCCGGTAGGTCGCCGTGCCCGTGGCGGGATCGCCCGCCGCCTCGACAGCGGCGACACCGGGCAGACCGGCCACCGCGTCGGTCGCCAGGGCGCCCTCCAGCTCCAGGAAGCGCGGCGCGCGGGCCCGGGCGGCCTCGACCGTCCCCTCGAACACCTTCTCGCCGCGCGCCAGCAGCACCACCTGCCGGCACAGCCGCTCGGCGTGCTGCATGACGTGGGTGGAGAACAGCACCGTCGTGCCGCGATCGGCGAGGTCGCGGATCACGTCCTCGAGGCCCTGCTGGTTGACCGGGTCGAGGCCGGAGAACGGCTCGTCCAGGATCACCAGGTCCGGCTCGTGGGCGATGGCCGCCATCAGCTGGACCTTCTGGGCCATGCCCTTCGACAGGGCCTTCATCGGCTTCTTCATGGACGCGCCGAGACCCTGCGCCTCCAGCAGCTTCTTGGCGCGCTTGCGGCCCTCGCCCAGCGGCACGCCCTTCAGGCCGGCGAAGAAGGCGATGGCGTCGACCGGCGTCATCTTGCGGTACAGGCCGCGCTCTTCCGGCAGGAAGCCGATGCGGTCGCGCACGCCGCTTCCGCCCTCGCCGCCCAGCACCGTGATCTGGCCCGCGCTCGGCGCGCTCAGGCCCAGAATCATGCGGATGGTCGAGGTCTTGCCCGCCCCGTTCGGGCCCAGGAAGCCGCAGATGGCGCCCCGCGGAACTTCGAAACTCAGGTCCTTCACCGCCTCGAAGCGCCCGTAGCGCTTTGAGACGCCTTCCAACTTCAACGCGACGTCCATGCCCGTTTCACCCCCCGCCTTCTGTTTCGAGGCATTCGAAACAGAAGGCTCATGCCCCGGATTCAGAGCGCGACGGCCGCCGAAACCGGCTTCCACTTTCGACTGTCGCGCTCTGGTCGAGCTTCCCTCATAACAGGGTTCGCGCCCTGTCGCCTCCCACCGGTCGCACCCGGCGCGCGAAGCGTGTTGACGCGGCCCCCGTGGGCCGCCACGGTCGCGGCAAGTCGGGGGAAGTACTCAATGCTCAGGACTGTTTTGTCGGTGCTGGCCGGTGTCGTCGTCGGCGTCTGCCTGGCGCTGCTGCTGAGCGCGGTGGCCGACTACGTGTTCCCCTGGCCGCCGGACGTGGACCGCACCGACCCCGCGAGCCTGAAGTCCCTGGCCGGACGCCTGCCCGCCGGCGCGGCCTTCTTCACCGCGGTCGCCTGGGGCCTCGGCGCCTTCGTGGCGTCGCTGATGGGCATCCGGATGTCGCACGAAGGCGTGGCCTGGCCGGGCTGGGCCGCCGCCGGCGTGGTGCTGGTCAGCGCGATGGTCGCCACCCACGGCGTGCCCTACCCGCTCTGGTCGGTGGTGCTGACGCTGATCGCCATCCCGGCCGCGGGCTACGGCGCTGGCTGGTTGCTGCTGCGCCAGCACGGCCAGCCGCACTACGAAGGCTGAGGCGGCACCTCAGGCGATCACCAACCGCTCAGGCGCAGCGGTGAAGCGCAGCTTCACCGCGCCCTTCAGCACGGCCGGATCGAACACCGCCGCGCCCTTCTCGACCGGCAGCGCCCGCGCCGAGCCGTCGGCGAACACCGCCTGACCGCCCGTCCCGCCGTACATGCGGACCTTCTGCAGCTTGGGCACGGCGAAGCCGATCAGCCCGGCCGCCTTCTTGGCCCCGCGCGCGGCCTGGGCTACCGACGCGGCCAGATCGGCGGCGTTCATTTCAGCGGCCGGACGCACGTTGGGCTCGATCGACAGCGTCAGCGCCAGCTTCGCGCCCTCCGGCGCGTCGATCACCACCTTGGCCGTCTTCGACTGCAGCTGGGCCAGGGTGGGCAGCCGCTCCATCCGGCCCTTCGGCCCGAGCGGCACCGGCGTCTGGGCCGCCCCGTCGACGATCGAGACCTTCACGCCGGTCGCCGGCTTGCCGTCGCGGGCGAGATAGTAGGCCAGGGCGAAGCGGTCGCGCTCGCCGGCGGGCAGCTTCAGGTACTGCTCGAGGTAGGGAAATCCCTTGTCTATCGGGGCCTCCTCGGCCGCCGCCGGGCTGGCGACGGCGAGGGCGGCGGCGCCGACCAGCAGGGCGCGACGGGGCAGACGCATGAGAGACTCCGAGAAATCGCGGTTCTCCCAAGGCCTAGCTTAGTCTCCGCTGCGCTGGAAGGGCTGCGGCACGCGCCCGGCGCCCTGACGCTCGACCATCCAGCCGGGATACTCGGCCGGCAGGCGGCTGACCTCGTCCAGCTTCGCCAGCTCCTCGGCCGACAGGGTCAGGTCGGCGGCGGCCAGATTGTCGTCCAGCTGCTCGACCGTCTTCACGCCGATGATCACGCTGGTCACGAACGGCCGCGACAGCACCCAGGCCAGGGCCACCCGGGCCACCGACACGCCGTGCTTCCCGGCGATCTCACGCATGACCGCCACGCACGGCCAGGCCCGCTCCAGATTCACCGGCGGGAAGTCGAAGGTGGCGCGGCGCGCTCCAGCTTCCGGCTCGGGCGCGCCGGGGCCGAACTTGCCCGACAGCAGGCCGCCGGCCAGCGGCGACCAGACCATCAGGCCCAGCTGCTCCTCCCGCATCAGCGGCACGAGCTCGCGCTCCAGGTCGCGCCCGGCGATGGAGTAGTAGGCCTGGATCGTCTCGAACCGGGCCCAGCCGCGCCGCTCGCTGACGCCCAGGGCCTTGGCGACGCGCCAGGCCTGCTGGTTGGAGACGCCGACATAGCGGACCTTGCCCTGGGCGATCAGGTCGTCCAGCGCGCGCAGGGTCTCCTCGACCGGGGTGATCAGGTCGGTGGCGTGGATCTGGTAGAGGTCGATGTGGTCGGTCTGCAGCCGGCGCAGGCTGGCCTCGACCGAATCCATGATGTGGCCGCGCGAGGCGCCCCGGTCGTTCGGACCCGGGCCCATCTCGCCATAGACCTTGGTGGCGACCACCACGTCCTCGCGGCGCACGGCCAGGTTCTTCAGCGCCTGGCCCAGCAACTGCTCGGAGCGCCCGAACGAATAGACGTCGGCCGTGTCGATGAAGTTGACCCCGGCGTCGAGCGCGCGGCGGACCACCGCGTCCACGCCCGACTGCTCCAGCTGACCGATGGCCTTCCACATGCCGGCCGACTGGCCGCCCCCGAAGGTCATGGTGCCCAGGCAGATCTCGGAAACGTAGAGGCCGGTGCGGCCCATCCGGTTGTAGCGCATGATCCCATCCCTCCAGCGAACGCCGGTCGCCATATAGGACGCGACGTCTCGCCGCGGGAGGGCTCAAGAGAAGCTTGAGCGCCGACGCTTCCTGACTATAGTCCGCGCCCGATCGATCACCCGCTTACGGAGACCGCCGCCATGGCCGGCCCCGCCCACGATTACCACCGCGGCGATATGGACATCTCGGAGCAGAAGTCCACCTACGAGCTGTTCACCGCCCTGACCAAGTGGGGCTCGCTGTTCACGGCGGTCGTCCTGCTGTTCCTGACCGTGTGCTTCGCGGTCGGCGCCGGCTTCATCCCGGCCGCAATCGCCGCCGGCGTGCTGCTGGTCGGCGGCTGGTGGTACCTGCGCAAGAAGCCGTTCGCCGAGCACTGAGCGGGAGCGCGAGCGCGCTCCCAATTCGGCGGTCTGGACGACCCGCGTTCGGCTGCCTAACGTCGCTCCACGAGTCGAGCGGGGGACGGGCGTGGGATTTGCTATCGCCGTGACCAAGGAACGGCGCGCGGGTGAAACGCGCGTCGCCGCCACGCCGGACTCGGTCAAGAAACTGATCGCGCTGGGCGCCGAGGTGCTGGTCGAGACCGGCGCCGGGCTTTCGGCGTCGATTCCCGACGCGGCCTACGTCGAGGCCGGGGCGAAGATCGTCCCCGACGCGCGCGCGGCCGCGGCCGCCGCCGACCTGCTGTTCAAGGTGCGCGCCCCCGAGGCCGACGAGATCGCCGCGCTGAAGAGCGGCGCGAGCGTCGCGGCCATGCTGGACCCGTTCCGCGAGCGCGACACCGTCAAGGCGCTGGCCGACAAGGGCGTCACCGCCTACGCCCTGGAATTCGTGCCGCGCATCACCCGCGCCCAGGCGATGGACGTGCTGTCCTCCCAGGCCAACCTGGCCGGCTATCGCGCGGTGATCGAGGCGGCCTGGGTCTACGGCCGGGCCTTCCCGATGATGATGACCGCGGCCGGCACGGTCGCCGCCGCCAAGGTGTTCGTCATGGGCGCCGGCGTCGCCGGCCTGCAGGCCGTCGCCACCGCGCGCCGCCTCGGCGCCGTGGTCACCGCCACCGACGTCCGCCCCGCCGCCAAGGAGCAGGTCGAGAGCCTGGGCGCCAAGTTCGTCGCCGTCGAGGACGAGGAGTTCAAGGCGGCCGAGACCTCCGGCGGCTACGCCAAGGAGATGAGCGACGCCTACAAGACCAAGCAGGCCGAGCTGGTCGCCGCCCATATCCAGAAGCAGGACGTGGTGATCACCACCGCGCTCATCCCCGGCCGCCCGGCCCCGAAGCTGGTCAGCGCCACCCATGTCGCCTCGATGAAGCCGGGCTCGGTGATCGTCGACCTGGCGGTCGAGCAGGGCGGCAACTGCGAACTGGCGCGCCTGGGCGAAGTCGCCGAGACCGGTAACGGCGTGAAGATCGTGGGCTGGCCCAACCTGCCCGGCCGCGTGGCCGCCGACTCTTCGGCGCTCTACGCCCGCAACCTGTTGAGCTTCACCGGCCTGCTGGCCAAGGACGGCGCCCTGGCGCCGGACTTCGAAGACGAAATCCTCAAGGCCGCCTGCGTGACCCGCGGCGGCGAAATCGTTCACGCGGGCCTGAAGGCATGACCCGCGCGCGCACCCACACCGGCGACGCCGTCGCCGTGTCAGTCTGAAGGCTTACGCTCCAATGTCCCGCGAACATCCGCACTTCCACCTCGGCTTCATCCGCGCGCAGACGCTGCGCCGGTACCTGAAGTGGGTCGCCGTCGTCGTGCTGGCCGCCACCGTGCTGAGCGCGGTGACCGACCTGGCCACAGTCGCGATCACGACCGACTCTCCGGACCGCCTGGGCGCGGTGCTGGACAGCCTGTCCAACGCCTTCTTCATGCTCGCCATCGTGCTCTCGGCCGGCGGCGTTCTCTGGCTGCTGGTGTCGATTGACGAGCGCCTGGAGCGCCTGGTCGAGCTGAACGTCGCCGCCCGAAAGGACAAGGACTGACATGGAGCACGCCGTCGACCCGACCGTCTTCCGCCTGGCCATCTTCGTGCTGGCGATCTTCGTCGGCTACTACGTGGTGTGGAGCGTCACTCCGGCGCTGCACACCCCGCTGATGGCGGTGACGAACGCCATTTCGTCGGTGATCGTGGTCGGCGCCCTGCTGGCCGCCGCGGCGACGGCGGGCCAGGCGGGCGGGACGGCGGCGTGGATCTCCAAGGGCGCCGGCGCGGTGGCGACGGCTTTAGCCAGCGTCAACATCTTCGGCGGCTTTCTGGTCACCCAGCGCATGCTGGCGATGTACCGCAAGAAAGACGCCCGAAAATGATCTCCGACCTGGTCCTGAACGCCTTCACCTGGACGTGCTGGCTCGCCGCCCTCGGCGCGGTCGGCGCCTACGCCTACAGCTTCATCAAGCACCGGCCGCACAGCCGGCTGTGGAATTCCGCCGGCCTGCTCTTGACCGGCATCGCCCTGACCCAGGTCCCGCTGTTCCTGCGCGAGGGCGCGGCCGGCCCGGGCCCCGGCGGGCTGCACGCCGGCCTGGCGATCGGCTTCCTGAGCCTGGCCGTGCTGCTGCAGGCGGTCACCGCTTTGCGCCGCCGCAAGCGCGCGACGTGAGGCGCCATGGAACGGGCGCCGTCCTCGGGCTAGGTGGCGGCCATCTCTTCCTCCGAAAGGACGACGTACCAGTGACTTCCGTGATTTCCCGCGTTTTCGTCGCCACCCTGGCCGGCGCCGCTCTCGTCGCCGGCGCGGCCTCGGCCGACGCGCCGAAGCCCGGCATGCCCTACAAGGTGACGGCGTCGAAGGACACGTCCTACGCCCTGCACTGCAAGTTCCCGGCGACCAAGGTCGACGGCATCATGTCCAACAGCGTGTCGGTGAAGACCAAGGGCCCGAACGCCGGGACCATCCCGGCCCCGTCGGGCGCGCGCTGCAGCCTGACCAAGCTGGCCGGTGCCGGCCCGGTCGTCCTGACCATCACCAAGGGCGGCGCCAAGAGCGTCACCGCGGAGAACGTCGGTCAGGAAATGAAGCTGACGGTGTTCTGAGCATGAATGGGGGGACGCCGCAGCACAGCTTTGGAGCCGGCGTCCCCGCTCCTTTCCGTCCTTCCGCCTGGAGCGAAGGACGATGACCCCGATTGAGATCGCTAATTGGGGGATCGGCCTGGCGAGCCTGGCCGGTTTCGTCGCCGCCGGAGTCGTCCGGAGGAACCCGAACAGGCGAAGGCTGTCCACTCGCCTCGGCGTCTCAGCGGTGCTCGGAATCTCAATCGCCAGCTGCCTGGGCGACTACGCTCGGAACGAGGAGCGTGAGCGCGAAAGCCTGTCGACGATTTCCGAAGCGAACGCCTATGTCGCCGACCGCCGCAAATCCGGCGGAGAAGCGGTCAGGCTGATGGCCGAGGTCTATTCGAACCCGCTGTCCGACGACCGTTTGCGGGCGGACAGCCGGGAACTGGTCGAGCGCAACATCACCGCCCTGGCCGACGCCGCGACGAAGGCCCCGGAAAAGGTAGGCGTCTTCGAACTCCATCACTGGGCGTTCCTCGGCTTCGCGCTCGCCTACGCCCTGTTCCTTCTGCCGGATCCGGACCTGCTCCGACGCAGATGGCGCGTGGAAAATTCAGACCGGGTCTCCGGCCCGCTCACGCAGTAACGACGACGAGGTTCGGGGGGACCATCGCATGAACGCCAGCATCGCCGCGCTCGCCTACCTCGTCTCGGGCGTCCTGTTCATCCTCAGCCTGCGGGGCCTCTCCAGCCCCGAGACCAGCCGCAAGGGCAACACCTACGGCATGGTCGGCATGGCCATCGCCATCGGCGTGACGCTGCTGACCCTGTGGGGCCAGGGCGCGCTGGATGCCGCGACCGCGGGCATGATCGCAGGCGGGGTCGCAATCGGCGGGACCGTCGGGGCGCTGATCGCCCGGCGGGTGCCGATGACCGCCATGCCCCAGCTGGTCGCCGCCTTCCACTCGCTCGTTGGGCTGGCCGCCTGCCTGGTGGCCGTGGGCGCGATCTACTCCCCCGGCGCCTTCGGCATTCTGGCCGGCGACGGCGGGATCAAGCTGCAGTCTCTGGTCGAGCTGTCCCTGGGCGTGGCCATCGGCGCCATCACCTTCACCGGCTCGGTGATCGCCTTCGCCAAGCTGAACGGCAATATGAGCGGCGCGCCGATCCTGCTGCCGGCCCGCCACCTGCTGAACCTGGTCCTGGGCGCGGCCCTGGTCGCGCTCGTCGTCCTGCTGGTCATGAGCCACGGCCAGGCGGTGTGGGCCTTCTGGGCCATCTTCGGCCTGGCCCTGGTGCTGGGCATCACCCTGATCATCCCGATCGGCGGCGCCGACATGCCGGTCGTGGTGTCCATGCTGAACAGCTATTCCGGCTGGGCGGCGGCGGCGCTGGGCTTCACGCTCGAAAACATCGCCCTGATCATCACCGGGGCCCTGGTCGGCTCCTCGGGCGCCATCCTCAGCTACATCATGTGCAAGGGGATGAACCGCAGCTTCATCTCGGTGATCCTGGGCAGCTTCGGCGCCGACGCCGGGGCGGCCGCGGCGGGCGGCAAGGTCGAGACCCGGCCGGTGAAGCAGGGCTCGGCCGACGACGCCGCCTTCATCATGAAGAACGCCTCCAAGGTGATCATCGTCCCCGGCTACGGCATGGCCGTCGCCCAAGCCCAGCACGCGCTGCGCGAAATGGCCGACCAGCTGAAGGAAGAGGGCGTGGAGGTGAAGTACGCCATCCACCCCGTCGCCGGCCGCATGCCGGGCCACATGAACGTGCTGCTGGCCGAGGCCAACGTGCCCTACGACGAGGTGTTCGAGCTGGAGGACATCAACTCCGAGTTCGCCACCGCCGACGTCGCCTTCGTGATCGGCGCCAACGACGTGACCAACCCGGCCGCCAAGACCGACCCGGCCTCGCCGATCTTCGGCATGCCGATCCTGGACGTGGAGAAGGCCCGCACCGTGCTGTTCGTGAAGCGCGGCATGGGCTCGGGCTACGCCGGCGTCGAGAACGAGCTGTTCTTCCGCGACAACACCATGATGCTGTTCGGCGACGCCAAGAAGATGGTCGAGGGCATCCTCAAGGGGCTGTGACGTGGGCCGTGCCGGCGAGATCGTGATCTGGGCCGCCACCACGCTCGCCGGCCTCTACCTGCTGCTGCTCGCCGGCGGCTTCGTCTTCCAGCGCTCACTCATGTATTCGCCCGATCCGGTCGAGCGCGCCCCGGCCGTCGACGGCGTCCCGATCCAGGTGGTGCATGTCGACACCGCCGACGGCGAGCGGCTGGTCGCCTGGTACCTGCCGCCGAAGGACGGTCGGCCGGTGATCCTGTTCTTCGACGGCAAAGGCGGCTCGCTCAGCGTCCAGAAGGGCCGCTGGCGGCGCATCGCCAAGGCCGGGGTCGGCTTCCTGGCGCCTGCCTATCGCGGCTATTCCGGCTCGACCGGCCGACCCAGCGAAGCGGGCCTGCACGAGGACGCGCGCGCCGCCTACGACTGGCTGGCCAAGCGCTACGCCCCCGACCAGATCGTGGTCCACGGCTTCTCGCTGGGCAGCGGCGTGGCGGTGAAGCTCGCCACCGAGCGGCCAGCCCGCGCGCTGGTGCTGGAAGCGCCCTACACCGCCGCCGTGGACGTCGCCGCCGACCGGGCGCCGTTCGTGCCGGTGCGCCTTTTGATGCGCGACCAGCTGCGCTCGCGCGACTGGATCGGCCAGGTCCGGGTGCCTGTGCTGGTCGTGCACGGCGACCGGGACAGCGTCATCGACGTCCGCTACGGCGAGCGGCTCTACGCGCTGGCCCGCCAGCCCAAGCGCTTCGAGCGCATGCACGGCAGCGACCACTCGACCCTGGTCCGCGACGGCGTCTACGACCGGATCTGGAGGTTCCTGGGCGTGACCCCGGCCGATCAGGAAAAGCGCGCGGCCGCCTGACGGCTGTGCAGCCGATCGCGCCTCCCGGGCGTTTAAGCTGAACAGCAGCTCGCCGGGACCGGATGCGCCGACGCACGCCCAGGATCATCCTCGCCCTCGGCGCGCTCCTGGCCGCGGCGCTGGCCACCCTGCCCGCCGCCGCCGCGGCGCCGGCCGGCGACGAGCTCGAGGCAGATGTCCAGGCCGCCGAGCAGGACGTGGTCGCCTGCTTCCGCAGCTACGGCCTGGAGCCGCCGTGGGACCGGCTGGTCGACGACGTCACCGTCTTTCCAAGCCCGGACGAGGCCCGGCGCGTGCTGGCGCGCCGCCACCGCATTCCGGTCGCGGAGATCCCGCCGACCTTCTCCGGCACGGTGGAGGGGCGCACGCTCTACGTGATCAGCCGCGACGCCTACGAACGGCTGTGGCGCAGCCTCTATCCGGACGCGCCCTGGAGCGAAGAGACCTACCGCCAGCTGATCGCTCACGAGCTGACCCACAAGGCGCACGAGAACTGGGCGCGGGCCCGGTTCGGCACGATCGACGCCATGGGGCCGGCCTGGTTCTACGAGGGCTTCGCCGTGGCCTGCGCCGGCCAGTTCCCGGACCAGGGCCCCGCCCTCTCGGCGCAAGCGCTGCGGGCGGAGATCGGCGGCGGGCGCACGCCGGCGGGCTCCTACCCGGAGTACGGTCGCATCGTGCGCGCGCTGGCGGCGGCCTACGGCATGGAGGCCGTGCTGGACGCAGCCGCCCGGCCGGACTTCCCGGACGCGCTATGGGCGCGTGATCGACGCTAGGTCGTGATCGACAACATGTCGCAGTTTCGGAAAAGAACGACCTGATCATTTCAGGCATACGCGTCGCAAGCGCGGCCCCAAACGCCCGATATCGCTGAAAGATCCGAGACTGAGACAACTCGCCGCCTGTGAGCGACCGGCGTTATCGGCGACATTCACCTCATCAACTGACCGAAATAGTCAGCAACAGACTGAGACGGCCTCCAGTCCTCTCAGCGAGTCGTGTCCGGAGTTGAGCGTATTTATGACGTCGCGTGTTAAAGCCTGCGATAATTCCAAGCAGAACATGATGAGCGCCAGCGCGCTGTTCGGCGCCGGCGTGGTGCTCCTCGCGGGCTCGCTGACCGCCGCCGTCGCGGCCAGTCCGGCCGAGGCCAAGCCGCTGAGCCAGCCCTACTACTCGTACAGCACCAAGTCGTACGCCCAGCCGGTAAGCGCCGCCGCGGCCGCGCAGACCCAGGCTCAGGCCCAGACGTACGCCGCGCCGGCCAAGGCGCTGGGCGACCGCGTGGCGCGCGCCGCCAACCAGACCTACACCCCCGCGCCGGCCCCGGCCGCGCAGTACGCGAGCGCCGCGCGCTACACGCCGTCGTACGCCAAGCCTGAGGCCGCCTCGACGCCCTACACCGACGCCTGGAACAAGGCGCAGGAAGCGGCGAAGGCCACGAGCGACAAGCTGGCCCCGACCATGGTGTTCTTCTCCTCGCCGATGCGCGGCTTCGCGATGAACTCGCTGTTCGGCATGCGCACCCTGGGCAAGCGCACCCGTCCGCACGAGGGCGTGGACTTCGCCGCCCCGATGGGCTCGCCGGTGGCGTGCGCCGCGCAAGGCCGCGTGCTGCGCACCGGCAACAGCTCCAGCTACGGCCGCTTCGTCGAAGTGGAGCACGCCAACGGCGTGACCTCGTTCTACGCCCACCTCAGCGCGATCAGCGTGCAGGAAGGCGCCGCGCTCGGCGCGGGCGACACCCTGGGCAAGGTCGGCACGACCGGTCACTCGACCGGCCCGCACCTGCACTTCGAGATCCGCCGCAACGGCCAGCAGGTCGACCCGGCCGGCTTCCTCGGCCGCCAGCTCCCGAACCAGCCGGTCCAGCCGTCCGGCGGCTTCCTCTACAGGATCGTCCACAACGACGGCGGCGGCGCGGCGCCGACCAACATCCACGGCGTCGTGGCCGCCGAGTAAGCGGTCAGGCGAGGCCCACGACCTGGAGCGTCGCCGCCTGGCGGCGCGCCAGGGCCTGGGTCTCGAACCCTTCGAGCGAGCGCTCGAACAAGGCCCGCCAGTTCAGCTCCGCGCCCAGATGCAGGAAGGCCGCGCCCAGGCCGATGGCGGCGCGGTCCATGAACACGAACTCGCGCGGGATGGTCACCGGCCCCTTCTCCTTCAGCGCCTGCTTGACCAGGAAGGCCTCGCGCCGGCCGTACTCGCCGGGTGAGACGCCGTCGGCGACCGTGCGCACCCGGTCGTCGAGCAGCGGGCCGTAGATGAACCGGGCCCAGACGTTCAGCACGTCGATCAGGTCGTTGGTCAGCCCCTTGAAGCCCCAGCCCTCGTAGGCCGCGGCCTGGGCGTCGCGGTCGCCGGCGATCAGCGCCCGGTAGAGGTCGACCACCCCGCCCACGAAGGCCGGCGGAAAGATCCGTACACAGCCGAAGTCCAGCAGGTTCAGCCGGTCGGCCTCGCCGGCGAAGGTGTAGTTGCCCAGGTGCGGGTCGCCGTGGATGACGCCCAGATGGGTCATGGGCGACCACCAGGCCTCGAACAGCAGGCGCGCGATGCGGTTGCGGGTCGCCTGCGGCGCGGCCTTGAAGCTGAGCAGCCCTCGCCCCTCCAGCCACTCCATGGTCAACAGCCGCCGGGTCGACAGGCTGAACACCGGCTCGGGCACGGCGATGTCGTCGTGGCGGTCGAAGAAGGCGCGGTACAGCGCCATGTGGCGGGCCTCGCGGCCGTAGTCGAGCTCCTCACGCAGCCGGTCGGCGACCTCCTCGGCGATCTCGCTGGGGTCGATCGTGCCGTCCAGCCGCTTGAACAGTCCGAACACGAAGCGCAGCTGGCCGAGGTCGCTCTCCACCGCCGACTGCATGTCCGGGTACTGGAGCTTCACCGCGAGCGCCCGGCCGTCGAGACCCGTGGCCCGATGCACCTGGCCCAGCGAGGCGGCGGCCGCGGCCTCGCGCTCGAACCCGCCGAACTTCGTCTCCCAGTCCGGCCCCAGCTCGGCGGCCATGCGCCGGCGCACGAAGCTCCAGCCCATGGGCGGGGCGTTGGTCTGCAGTTCCTGCAGCTCCTTGGCGAACTCCGGCGGCAGCAGGTCGGGGACGGTGGCGAACATCTGCGCCGCCTTCATCAGCGGCCCCTTCAGCCGCCCCAGCGCCTCCTTGACCAGACGCGCGTTGCGTTCGCCGGCCGCGTCGCCGCCGAACAGCAGGTTCGCGCCATAGCCCGCCCCGGCCACGCCCAGGCCCGCGCCGACCCGGGCGAAGCGGCTGACCCGGCCGGTCAGGCGGTCGCGTTCGGGATCGTCGCCGGCCACGACGCTCAGACCAGCTGTTCGAAGCGGTCGATCAGGCCCTCGAGGCGCGCGCAGCCGGCCTGCCAGAACGCCTTCTGGCGCGGGTCCAGGCCGAAGGGCGCCAGCGCCTCGACGTAGGTCTTCGCCCCGCCGCCGGCCAGAAGCCCCTCGTAGAGCGGCGCGAAGCCGGCCGGATCCTGGCGGCGCTTCTCCATCAGGGCCGAAACCAGCAGGTCGCCGAAGGCGTAGGCGTAGACGTAGAAGGGCGCGTGCACGAAGTGGCTGACATAGGCCCAGTAGTGCTCGTAGCCGGCGTTCAGGGTCACGGCCGGGCCCAGGCTCTCGCCCATCACCTCCAGCCACAGCTTGCCGATCTGCTCGGCCGAGACCTCGCCTTCCTGGCGCGCGGCGTGGAAGCGGGCCTCGAAGCGGTGGAAGGCGATCTGGCGCACCACCGTGTTCAGCCCGTCCTCGATGCGGCCGGCCAGCAGGGCCCGCTGCTCGGCCGGCCCAGCCTCGCCCAGCAGCTTCTCGAACACCAGGCCCTCGGCGAAGATCGAGGCGGTCTCGGCCAGCGTCAGGGGCGTGTCGGCCAGCAGGGTCCCCAGCGGCTGGGCCAGGGTCTGGTGCACGGCGTGGCCCAGCTCGTGGGCCAGGGTCAGCACGTCGCGCCGCTCGCCCATGAAGTTCATGAAGACGTAGGGGTGGCGGTCGGCGGTCACCGGATGGGCGTAGGCGCCCGAGGTCTTGCCGGGCCGCGGCCGCGCGTCGATCCACGGCCGTTCGAAGAAGGTCGAGGCCCGATCCGCGAACTCAGGGCCGAGGCGACCGAAGGCGTCCAGCACCACGCCCCTGGCCTCGTCCCAGCCGTAGCTGCGCGGCGCGGCCTTCTCCAGCGGCGCATTGCGGTCCCAGTAGTCCAGCGTCTTCTTGCCCATCACCCGGGCCTTCAGCGCGTAATAGCGGTGCGACAGGCGCGGATAGGCTTCGGCCACCGCCTCGGCCATGGCGTCGACCGCCTCGGCGTCGACCTCGTTGGCCAGGTGGCGGGGCGCGGCCGGATCGGCGAAACGGCGCCAGCGGTCCTCGACCCGCTTCTCCTCGGCCACGGTGTTCAGGCTCAGCGCCAGCACGGGCGTGGCCTGGGCCAGGGCCTCGGCCAGGCCGTCAGCGGCGGCGCGGCGCTTCATCGGGTCCGGATCAGACTGGCGGGTCAGGGCCTCGTTCAGGGTCAAAGTCTCGCGCCCGACCGGCACGCGCATGCGCGCCAGGGTCTCGTCGAACAGGCGGGTCCACTGGGCCACGGCCGGCGCGCGGTCGACCAGCATGCGCTCCAGCTCCGCCGACAGCTCGTGCGGACGGTTCAGCCGCACGCGCCGCAGCCAGGGGCGCCAGCGCGCCGCGGCGGGGACGGCGGCCAGCGCCGCCTCCAGCTCGGCCTCCTCCAGCTGATTCAGCTCCAGCGTGAGGAACAGGGTGTCGGCCGAGATGGCGGAGACCTTGGCGCGGACGTCGGCCTCGAACTTGGCCAGGCCTGCGTCCTCGCGCGCCACCGTAGCGGCCATCGAGGCGAAGGCGGCGATCCCGCCCAGCCGCTCGGTGATGTGCTCATACAGCGTCACGGCCCGGTCGATCGCCTCGCCCAGGCGCGCCGGCTCGGCCCGCGCGGCGACGAAGCCGCCTTCCATCTTCGCCAGATCGGCGACCAGGGCGCGCCCGGCCTCCAGGTCGCGGGCGACGGCGGGGTCGTCGGGGCCGCCGTACAGGTCGGACAGATCCCAGACGGGCGGCTCGGCTTGGGGGCGCAGGGGGGCGTTCATGCCCAGACACATAACCGTGGTCCGCGGAACCTCCCAGACCCCCTAAGGGTCATTGCCGCGTCCTCCCTGTCGGAGAGCGAGCATGCGTCGCGTGCGTCCGATTGTTCTCGCCTTCGTCGCCGCCCTGTCCGCGGCCGGCGGTCTCGCCGCCCAGGACAATCCGCAGGAGCGCATGCTTCGCCCGCCGGGCGGTGCGCAGGCGACCATCTTCCGTGATCGCAACTTCAGCGGCTCCGCCGTCACCGTGACCGGGCCCCGGCCCGACCTGGGGCTGGCCTGGCCGGTGCGCAGCGTTCGGATCGACCGTGGCCGTTGGGAGTTCTGCAGTCAGACGAACTACCGCGGCCAGTGCGTGACCGCGACCCAGTCCTCTTCCAACTTCGGCCTGCTGGGCCTGGGCGTTCGCGTGCAGTCCATGCGGCCGGTCTCCGGCGAAGGCGGCGGAAGCGGAGGCGGCGACCCGGGTCCGTCCCTGCGCGGCATGGCCAGCGAGTTCTTCCGCGCGCCCCGCGAGAACGGCCAGCGCGTGCGCGCCTGTCCCGGCGGCGCGGCCACCGCCGCCTGCGCCCGGCGGACGGCCGACGCCTTCTGCCGGAACCGCGGCTGGACCGACGCGGCCTGGAACCAGCTGGAGACCGAGGGCGGGGTCGCCTTCCTGGCCGACGTCCTGTGCAAGCATTAGCGTTAGGAGAAGCTGTGCGCCTGCCCCTGCTCGCCCTGCTGTTCGCGCCCGCCCTCAGCGGATGCACGAACGCCCAGGCCACGCCGCCGGCGGATCCGCTGACCGCCGCAGAATGGCGCCTGCAGGACATGAACGCGCGCGGCCTGGTCGACGCCTCCGCGGTGACGCTGCGGTTTGACGCCGACGGGCGGGCGTCCGGACGCGGTGGCTGCAACCGCTGGTCGGGCGCGTGGCGGCGCGAGGGCGTCGGCGACGGGCTGACGCTCAGCGAGCTGGGCTCGACCCGCAACGCCTGCGCAGCCGCCGTGACCCACCAGGAAAACGTCTTCCTGTCCGCCCTGCAGGAGACCACCGGCTACCGGATCGCCGCCGGCGGCGTCCTGCTGCTGACCACCCGCGACGGGCGTCAGCTGACCTTCGCGCCCGTGACCGACTGACGTCTTCCCAATCCGGGAATCGAGGTCGCGGCTTAAACCCGATCTTCACCCCCGCCGCGTACAACACCGCAAAACGAGCCACGCCCAAAGAGGCGAGGCATCCAGGTGGTGGGTGGAGTCTCCATGGCTAAAACCGTTCTGGTCGTCGACGACGACCCGACGCAGCGCCGTCTGATCCAGGCCGTGCTCGACCGCGAGGGTTTCCAGGTCGTGCACGCCGAGAACGGCCGTCAGGCGATCGATCGCCTGACCACCGGCGGCGGCGCCGACGTGGTCCTGCTGGACCTCGTCATGCCCGGCATGTCGGGCCTGGACACGCTGAAGGAAGCGCGCGCGTCTGGCGTGCGCACCCCGATCGTGGTCCTGACCGCGACCGGCGGCATCGAAACCGTGGTCAAGGCCATGCAGGCCGGGGCGCAGGACTTCTTCGTGAAGCCGGCCAGCCCCGAGCGCATCCTGGTCTCGATCCAGAACGCGCTGCAGACCGGCGACCTGGTCGCCGAAGTCGACCGGCTGAAGAAGCACGTCGGCGGGCGCACCAGCTTCGACGACCTGGTCGGCCAGTCCGGCCCCATGCGCCTGGTCAAGAAGCTGGGCGAACGCGCCGCCGCCTCGGCCATTCCGGTGCTGATCCTGGGCGAAAGCGGCGTCGGCAAGGAAGTGATCGCGCGCGCCGTGCACGGCGCCTCCGACCGCGCCGGCAAGCCGTTCGTGGCCGTGAACTGCGGCGCCCTGCCCGCCAACCTCGTGGAGTCGATCCTGTTCGGCCACGAGAAGGGCAGCTTCACCGGCGCGACCGACAAGCACCTCGGCAAGTTCCAGGAAGCCCACGGCGGCGCCCTGTTCCTCGACGAGGTCGGCGAGCTGCCGCTCGAAATGCAGGTCAAGCTGCTGCGCGCCCTGCAGGAGCGCGAGATCGACCCGGTCGGCTCCAAGCGCGCCGTGAAGGTCGACGTGCGGATCATCGCCGCCACCAACCGCGACCTGTCGCAGGCGGTGGCCGAGGGCCGCTTCCGCGAGGACCTGTACTACCGGCTGAACGTGTTCCCGATCGAGGCCCCGGCCCTGCGCGAACGGCGCGAGGACGTCCCGGCCCTGGTCGAGCACTTCGTGCGCCGCTTCAACGTCGAGGAAGGCAAGCGCATCGCCGGCGCCAGCCCCGAGACGCTCGCCCTGCTGTGCGCCTACGACTGGCCCGGCAACGTCCGCCAGCTGGAAAACACCGTCTACCGCGCCATCGTGCTGGCCGACGGGGCCTTCCTGCAGCCGCACGACTTCCCGGCCGTCTCCGGCGTGAAGGCGCCGCTGACCGCCCTGGACGACGACGCGCAGGTCACGGCCGCCGCTTCCGAGCATCCGGCCTCGATCCTGCCGCCGATGCCGGACGCGCCGGTGCGCATCCTGGGCGACAACGGCCACCTGCGCACCCTGGAAGAGATCGAGCGCGACCTCATCCAGCACGCCATCGAGGTCTACGCCGGCCACATGTCGGAGGTGGCGCGCCGCCTCGGCATCGGCCGCTCGACCCTGTATCGCAAGGTGCGTGAGCAGGGCCTGGAAGGCGTGCTGAAGGAAGTCGGCTAGAGCGCGACAGCCGAAAGTGGTCGCCGGTTTCGGCGCCTGTCGCGCTCTACCTCAAGCGGTTCGAAACCGCCCGGCCATCTCCCGCGTGGTTTCGAGCTCGCGTCCTCCGTTCTCGACGGAGGGCTCGATCTCGGTCGCCTCGTGCCACTCGTTCCAGGACGTGATCAGCACCCAATCGGGCCAGGCCCGGATCGCCGCGTCCCACAGCACGCGGTAGGTGGCGCCGTCGCGCCGCTTCAGCACCTGGCGCGGATCTGGCCGGCCGGGCATCTCACGGTCGTCGTAGCCGGGCGAGACGCTCACGCAGGCCAGCGCCGAACCGGCCGCCGCCACCTGCTGCCGATAGATCCGCTCCGCCGCGGCCGACAGCCGCCGGGACCCGACCTCGTGGGTCTCGCGCACCACCGAATAGGCGTGCAGGGCGTCGAAGAAGGGCGCGCGCTCGGGCCGCGTCTGGGCGAACTCGGCCGGCCCGACGGTGAACAGCCGCGGCCCGCCGCCGGCTGCGACCCGCGCGACCGCGTCGGCGAAGGCCTGCGGCTCGACCTCCTCCAGCACCCGTTCGTAGGCGAACAGCACCGGCCGGCCCTCCACGGTCAGCCAGGCCGGCGAGGTCATGTGCCGGCGCGCCAGCCAGTCCAGGTCCGCCGCGATCCGCGCCGACGCCGCCTCGCCCGCGCGCGGGCCCGCGCCGCTGGTCTCGTAGTAGGCGCTGACCTTGAAGGGCGCCCGCTCGGCCGCGCGCAGCAGCAGGCCTAGCGTCCCGTCCTCGAAGCCGCCGCGTCCCCACCAGCTGGCGATGAAGCCGTCGATCCCGGCCGCGCGCGCCACGGCGAGCTGGCGGACCAGCTCGTCCGGATCGCGGCTGTCGTAGAGCCCGCCCTGCGGAAAGTGCGCCGCGCCGGCCACGCCCTGGCCGTCCGGCGGCCCCCAGTGCCGACGCGCGCCGGACGTCGCCGCCAGCCCCCACCAGCCGTAGTAGAAGGCCAGCACCGCGCGCGGCC
>NZ_JAAIVC010000063.1 GCF_010975005.1 Caulobacter sp. 17J65-9
GGCCCAGCCGGCCCGTCCGCCCGCGCCGCCGGCCGCGCCCTACGGCGCGCCGCTCAGCTACGAGCAGGCCGAGCGCGTGATGGCCGCGGCGATCGCGGAAGCCCGTCGCCGCAACCTGCAGCTCACGATCTCCATCGTGGAACCGACCGGCGAACCCGTCGCCTTCGTGCGCATGACCGGCGCCGGCTACGGCTCGGCCGACGTGGCGGTGGCCAAGGCGCGCAGCGCGGCTCGTTTCGGTCGCGAGACGCGCGTCCTGGAAGACGCCCTCGCCGCCGGCCGCCTTTGGCCGCTCGCGATCGACGGTCTGATCCCGGTCGAGGGCGGCGTGCCGATCGTCGTGGACGGCCGCACCGTCGGCGCCATCGGCGTCAGCGGCGCCTCCGCCCAAGCCGACGGCGAGGTGGCCCGCGCCGCAGAGGCCGCGGCGGGCTGAGCCCGACCGCCTGGAATTCAGAGCTGACATGCAAATGAAGTACTCACGTGGCGCGCTCGCGGCCGCCGCCCTGCTGGCCTGCGCCTTCCCCGCTTATGCCCAGCGCGCCGAAGAGAACCCCGTGGTGGGAGCCGGCGACGCCTTCGGACGCAGCATCGGCGCGGAGCGGATCGGTCTCTACAACGACCAGGAGGTCCGCGGCTTCAGCCCGATCCAAGCCGGAAACGTGCGTCTGGACGGGCTCTATTACGACCACCAGGGCGGCACGATCTCCCCACGGCTGGTGCAGGGCAGCACCGTGCGCGTCGGCTTGACGGCGCAGGGCTACCTCTTTCCCGCCCCGACCGGCGTGGTCGACTACGCCTTACGCGGCGGCGGACCGAACCAGACCGTCAGCGTGAACCTGATCGCCGGGCCGTACGAAGGCTGGGGGAGCGAGGTGGACGGCGGCCTGCCGATCGGCGGCGGGCTGTCCGTCAACTTCGGGCTTGGTTATCGCCATAACGAGATCGCGCCTGGCGATGTCGGCGACACGTTCGGCCGCACGGCAGGCTTGACCTGGCGTGGGGACCGGAACGCGCAGGTGCGTGTCTTCTGGTCCGCTCTGGACATTTTCGGCGACAACGCCACTCCGGTCCTGCTGCCGTCCACCGCAGGCCTGCCGACGGCGGAGCCTATTCAGTTCTACGGCCAGAACTGGGCGATCAATGAAGCGGGTCTCATGAGTTTAGGACTTCTCGCGGCGGTCGATCCGGCGCCGGGGTGGCGCGTACGCGCCGGACTGTTCCGCTCGGAGGTAGAACAAGAACGAAACTTCGCCGACCTGTTCCGAAACGTCGGCCCGGAGAATTTCGGAGATCGCGTGATCGTCGCGAACGCGGAACAACAAGCCGGCTCGACATCCGGCGAGATCCGCGTGTCCAGAACGTTCGACGAAGGCCCGCGCCGACATGTCGTTCACGGCAGCTTGCGCGGCCGCTCGGTGGTCAGCCTTCGCGGCGGAGCCTCTGTCGCGTCGTTCGGCAGGGCTGAAGTCGGCGACCCGGCCGCCTTGCCCGAACCCACCTATCAGTTCGGCCCACGCACCCGTGACGAATTGGATCAGTACTCTCCCGGCGTAGCTTACGACGGGTTCTGGCGCGGACTGGGCGAGGCCAACCTGGGCGTCCAGCGGACCGTCTACTCCAAAACGGTGACCCGACCGGGCGCGGCCCCGACCACAGCGGAGGAGGCGGCCTGGCTCTACAACGTCGGCGCGGCCTGGCGCGCCACCCCGCGTCTGTCGATCTACGGCAGTTACACTGAAGGGCTTGAGGAAAGCGGCGTCGCTCCCGACAACGCGACGAACCGCGGTGAGGTTCTCGCCCCCATCCGCACCCGCCAACGGGACGTAGGCCTGAGGTACGCCATCCGCGAAGATCTTCGAGTCGTCGCCGGCGTTTTCGAGGTCGAGAAGCCTTATGTCGCGCTCGGCGCCTCCAACCAGTTCGGGGAGATCGGCGTCGTCCGGCACCGCGGGCTGGAGTTGTCCGTCGCGGGGCCGATCGCGCCGGGTCTGAATCTCGTGGCCGGCGCGGTGCTGATGGATCCCCAAGTCACCGGGGAGGCGGTGCAGGCCGACCTCGTCGGACCGGACCCGATCGGACAGACGGACCGGGTCCTGAGGCTCAATCTCGACTATCGTCCCGGCGACGGGCCCTGGTCCGTCGACTTCGGCGTGGCCCATTCGGGTGAGCGACCGGCGCGAGTGGACAATCGTGTGTACATTCCCGCCCGCACCACCGCCGACGTCGGGGCGCGATATCGCTTCCGTATCGGCGAGGCCCGGGCCGCGCTGCGTCTGAGCGTGACAAACGTGACGGACGAGTACGGCTGGAACGTCACCGGCGGCGGCGCGCTCTTTCCGACGTTCCCACGTCGCTACACCGCGGCCTTGGTGACGGATTTCTGATCGAGCGAGCGGGAGATCCGACCGGACTCGCGTCGCGCGGCGGCCGGTCGGGCGCGCTTGGGCTCAGTAGCCGTCCTGCCGCCTGCGGCTATGATGCTACCTGAGCAAAAAGGACGTTCAGGCAGCTACCCCACCAGCTCCCACGCCGCGCGCAGGTCGGCCACGAACAGCGTCCACGCCTTGGCCCGGTCGTCCTGGCTGGGCAGGCGCAGCAGGTAGGCCGGGTGGACGGTGACCAGGCCCTTGGCGTCGCCTAGGTCGAACGGATGGCCGCGATCCTCCGCGACCGTGACCGGCCGGTCGAACACGGCGCGCCCGGCGGTGGCGCCCAGCGCCACGATCACCTTCGGGCGGACCAGCCGCCGCTCGCTCTCCAGCCACCAGCGGCAGGCGCGGATCTCGCCGACGTTCGGCTTGGCGTGGATGCGGCGCTTGCCGCGCGGCTCGTGCTTGAAGTGCTTCACCGCGTTGGTGACGTAGGTCTCGGAGCGCGGCACGCCGGCCTCGGCCAGAGCCTTGTCGAACATCTGCCCGGCCGGTCCGACGAACGGCTTGCCGGCCAGGTCCTCCTGGTCGCCGGGCTGCTCGCCCACGAACATCAGCGCCGCGCGCGCCGGCCCCTCGCCGGCCACGCCTTGCGTCGCATTGCGCCAGAGATCGCAGCGCCGGCAGGCCTGCACCGCGGTCCACACCTCGGCGATCGAGGCGGGCGCGAAGGCGTCGTCGTAGGTCCCGTCGCGCACGCTCCTGGCCACCGCGCGCGCGGTGCGCCGGGAGGGTTCGGTGTGCGGCGCGTCAGCCATGGCCCGACCTCGTTTGCGGTAACAGCGGAATGAGCGCGGCCCGGGCCGGTTCCACCGTCGCGGGCTCATTTGTTCGCATTTTGTTCCGGATCACGACCGATATCCAGCGCCTGGCCGGTCACGTTTCACTGCATGCTATTGCGAGCCGTTCGCAGCCGTGTCAGGAACGCCCCGTTCCCCTGCCCGGCCAAGGTGAAGAGCATGCGCCAGTTTGGAAAAGCCCTGTCGACGGCGAGCGCGCTCGTCCTGTCCTTCGCCCTGCTGGCCGGCTGCGGCCCGCGCAAGGAGGCTGAAGCTCCGACCAAGGGCGAGCTGAACCTCTACACCGCCCGCCACTACGACGCGGACCTGGAGCTCTACAAAGCCTTCACCAAGGCCACCGGCATCAAGGTCAACCGCCTGGAGATGGGCCCCGACCAGCTGATCGAGCGGATGAAGGCCGAGGGCGACGCCAGCCCGGCCGACGTGATCCTGACCTCGGACGCCGGCGCCCTGTGGCGCGCCGAGCAGGCCGGCCTGTTCCAGCCGATCCAGTCGGCGGTGCTGAACGAGAAAATCCCGGCTGGCCTGCGTGATCCGCAGAACGAGTGGTTCGGCTTCTCGCGCCGCGCCCGCGTGATCGCTTACGACAAGGCCAAGGTGAAGCCGGAAGAGGTCGCCACCTACGAAGCGCTGGCCGAGCCGCGCTTCAAGGGCAAGGTCTGCGTCCGATCCTCGGACAACGTCTACAACCTGTCGCTGATGTCCGCCCTGATCGAGCGCTGGGGCCAGGACAAGGCCCTGGCCTGGGCCAAGGGCGTGGTCGCCAACATGGCCCGCCCGCCGCAGGGCGGCGACATCGAGCAGATCAAGGCGATCGGCGCCGGCGTCTGCGACGTGGCCCTGACCAACACCTACTACTACCTGCGCCTGGTCGCCTCGGCCGACGCCGGCGACAAGGCCGTGGTCGAGAAGGTGACCCTGGCCTTCCCGAACCTGGACGGCCACGGCACGCACGTGAACATCTCCGGCGGCGGCGTGGCCCGCTACGCCCCGCACAAGGACGCGGCCGTGAAGTTCCTGGAGTTCCTGTCCACCGACGAGGCCCAGGAGATCTTCGCCGGCGCCAACCACGAATATCCGGCCGTCCCCTCGGTGAAGCCGCCGGCGCTGGTCGCCCAGTACTCGAACTTCACCGCCGATCCGATGCCGGTCACCGTCTACGGCGAGCGCCAGGCGGAAGCCCAGGCGGTGTTCGACAAGGCCGGCTGGCGCTGACGGCCGATGGCCGACGTCCAGCCCCTCTCGCCGACGCGCCTGCGCCGCCTGTCCAAGCCGTGGACGGGCCTGCAGTGGGGCGCGCTGGCCGCGGCGGTGCTGGCGATCACGCCCCTGGTCGCGGTGATCGCTCTGGCCGTGTTCGGCGGCGAGGCGCGCGCCAGCGCCCCTGAGCTGATCGCCCGCTACGCCCTGAACTCCGCCGTCCTGGCCGCCCTGGTGGCGCTGGGCGCCGGTTCGGCCGGCGCGCTGGCCGCCTGGCTGATCGTGATGCACCGCTTCCCGGGCCGCAGCTTCTTCGCCTGGGCCCTAGCCCTGCCGCTGGCCGCGCCGGCCTTCCTGCTGGCCTACGCCTACGCCGACCTGTTCGACGCCGCCGGCCCGATCCGCACCGCCTTCCGCGACGCCTTCGGGAGCGAGCTGCCGCTGAACATGCGCAGCCTGCCGGGCGCCGCCTTCGTGCTGTCGGCGGCCTTCTACCCTTACGTCTACCTGACCGCCCGCACCGCCTTCGTGAACCAGTCGGTGGCGGCGCTGGAAGCGGCCCGCACGCTGGGCTGCTCGCTGCGCCAGGCCTTCTTCCGCGTGGCCCTGCCGCTGGCCCGCCCGGCGCTGGCCGCCGGCATGGCGCTGGCGGTGATGGAGACCCTGGCCGACTACGGCGCGGTCAACTTCCTCAGCGTCCAGACCCTGACCACCGGCGTGGTGCGGGCCTGGTCGGTGTTCGGCTCGACGGTCGCGGCCGCGCGCCTGTCGCTGCTCTTGATGGGCGCCGCCGCCGTGCTGCTGATGATCGAGCGGGCCAACCGCAAGGGCGCGGGCCATGACAGCGGCGCCGCCCGCTGGCGCGCCCTGCCGAGCCTGCAGCTGAAGGGCGCCAGCGCCTGGGGCGCGAGCCTGTTCTGCCTGACCCTGCTGACGCTGGGCCTGCTGCTGCCGGCCGGCTGGCTGGCCTGGCGCGGGCTGTCGGCCGTTCCGGAAGCGCCGCGCCTGCTGCTGGCCGCCGCCCACTCGCTGAGCCTGTCCGTCGCCGGCGCGGCGGTCACGGTCGTGCTGGCGGCGGTGATCGCCTTCGGGGCGCGCGGCCATCCGCTGGCCCCGCGTCTGGCCAGCCTGGGCTACGCCACCCCGGGCGCGGTGATGGCCATCGGCCTGCTGGCCCCGGCCGGCTGGCTGTGGCGCGGCTTCGAGGGCGCGGTGTCGGGCTTCGGCGCGGGCGTGGGCCTGCTGCTCTACGCCTACGCCGCGCGCCTGATGGCCTCGGCGCTGGAGCCGATCGACGCCGGCCTGGCGCGGATCACGCCGTCCATGGGCCGCGCCGCCCGCACGCTCGGCGAGACCGAGACCGGCGCGGTGCGCCGCGTGCACCTGCCGATCGCCAAGGGCGCGCTGCTGACCGCCGCGCTCCTGGTGTTCGTCGACGTGCTCAAGGAGCTGCCGGCGACCCTGATCCTGCGGCCCTTCAACTTCGACACCCTGGCGGTGCTGGCCGACAACTACGCCGCCGACGAGCGCCTGGCCCAGGCGGCCTGGCCCGCCCTGCTGATCCTGCTGGTCGCCATCGGGCCGGTGATCGTCCTGACCCGCCGCGTGGCCCACTCGCGGCCCGGAGCCCCTTCATGAGCGTCGCCATTTCCGCCGAGGGCGTCCGTCGCGCGTACGGCGACAAGATCGCGGTCGACGGCGCCAGCCTCCAGCTTCACCGCGGGCGCATCACCTGCCTGCTGGGCCGTTCCGGCTGCGGCAAGAGCACGCTGCTGCGCCTGATCGCCGGCCTGGAGCCGCTGGACGGCGGCCTGATCCGCTCGGGCGACCGGGTGCTGTCGGACGGCCCGGTCGAGGTCCCGCCCGAGCACCGCGACCTGGGCTTCGTGTTCCAGGACTACGCCCTGTTCCCGCACCTGACGGTCGAGCAGAACGTCGCCTTCGGCCTGAAGGGCAAGCCCGCGCGCGAGCGCAAGGAGATCGCCCAGACCCAGCTGCGGCGCGTGCGCCTGGCCGATCGCGCGCAGGCCTACCCGCAGGCCCTGTCCGGCGGCGAGCAGCAGCGCGTAGCCCTGGCCCGCGCGCTGGCCCGCGAGCCCTCGGCGGTGCTACTGGACGAGCCGTTCTCGGGCCTCGACGGCCGGCTCAAGGCGGAGGTGCGCGACGCCACCCTGCACGCCCTGCGCCATACCAACGCCGCGGTGCTGATCGTCACCCACGACGCCGAAGAGGCGCTGATGATGGGCGACGAGCTGGCCCTGATGGACGACGGACGCATCCTGCAGACCGGCAGCCCGCACGACTGCTACCACGCGCCCGTGTCGATGACCGCCGCGCGCCTGCTGGGCGAAGCCAACGCCCTGCCCGCGCAGATCACCGACGGCGTCGCGCTCACCCCGTTCGGCCGCCTGCCTTCGGTCGGCGACGGCGCGGCCACGGTCATGGCCCGCCCGGAGGCCCTGCGGCTGGACGGCGAGGTTGCGGCCCGGGTGACCTCCGCCCGCTTCCGCGGCGCGATGACCGAGCTGACCCTGAAGGCCGGCGAGCACGTCGCCCACGCCCACGTGCCCTCGCGCGGCGCGCCGAAGGTGGACGACACGGTCCACGTCGGCCTGGATCCGCATTTCTGCGCGGTGTTCCCGGGCGCCTGAGCCACACACGGCGCCTACGGATAAATCCCTAGAGAAAACGGCCTAGGAACTAATTGCACCTTGGCCGCCGGGCTGCTACTGCGAGCCATTCTCAATCGCAGCCTTCAAGAACATCAAATGTCGTCTCGTCGCCGCCTGCTGGTCTCGTCGGCCGCCCTCGTCCTGTCGTCCGTTCTCGCCGGCGCCGCCGTCGCCCAGACCCAGACCCAGACCCAGCCGGAGGCGACGGACGTCGACACCGTGGTCGTGGTGGCCGGCTCGCAGGTGGAGCTGCCCAACGCCTACGCCGGCGGCCAGGTCGCCCGCGGCGGCCGCGTCGGCCTGTTCGGCGCCATGGACATGATGAGCACGCCCTACGCGACCACGGCCTACACCGAGGAACTGGCGCGCGATCAGCAGGCCCACGGCGTGGGCGACGTGCTGCAGAACGACCCGGCCGTGCGCGTGTCCAAGGGCTACGGCAACTTCCAGGAGCTGTACGTCATCCGCGGCTTCCCGGTGTACTCGGACGACATGACCTACAACGGGGTCTACGGCGTCCTGCCGCGCCAGTTCGTGGCCGCCGAGTTCCTTGAGCGGGTCGAGGTCTTCCACGGCGCCAACGCCTTCCTGAACGGCGCCGCGCCGGGCGGCAGCGGCGTGGGCGGCGCCTTCAACCTGGTGCCCAAGCGCGCCGGCGACGAGCCCCTGACCCGCGCCACCGTGGGCGTGGAGAGCGGCGGCCAGCTCTACGGCGCGCTCGACGCCGCCAGCCGCTTCGGCGCCGACGAGGCCTGGGGCGCGCGTGTGAACGTGGCGCGTCGCGACGGCGAGACCTCGGTCGATCGCCAGGAGCGCGAGCTGTCGGTGCTGGGCCTGTCGGTCGACCGTCAGGGCGAGCAGTTCCGCTTCTCGGCCGACCTCGGCTTCCAGGACCACCGCATCGACGCGCCGCGCCCCAGCGCCACGCCGTGGGGCGCCGTGCCGGCCGCGCCGGACGCCTCGGCCAACTTCGGCCAGGACTGGACCTTCACCGACGAGCGCCAGCTGTTCGGCGTAGTCCGCGGCGAGTTCGACGTGAGCAAGAACGTCTCCGTCTGGGCCGCGGTCGGCGGCCGCGACGGCGAGGAGCACAACGTGCTGGCCAACCCGTCCGTGGGCCCGGACGGCGCGACCACGTCCTACCGCTTCGACAACAAGCGCGAAGACTCGATCGTCTCGGCCGACGCCGGCGTGCGCGCCAAGCTGATCACCGGCCCGGTGCGTCACACCCTGGTCGCCTCGGCCTCGAAGGTCGAACTGGAAAGCCGCAACGCCTGGGCCGCCTCCGACTGGTTCGCGCCCTTCGCCGGCAGCCTCTACGCCTCGACCCAGGTCCCCGCTCCGGCGACCATCTTCGGCGCGGGCGACATGGACGCCCCGCTGGTGACCGAGCGCACCGAAAACGCCAGCGTCGCCGTGGCCGACCTGCTGTCCTTCATGGACGGCAAGCTGCTGGCCACCGTCGGCGCCCGCTGGCAGCAGATCGACACCCGCACCTTCAACTACACCACCGGCGCGCCGGACTCGGCCTACAAGGACGACGCCGTCACCCCGGCCCTGGCGCTGGTGTTCAGGCCGACCGACACCGTCTCGATCTACGCGAACTATTCCGAGGCCCTGACGCCCGGCAAGGTGGTTCCGGCCACGACCGGCGGCGGCGCGCCCCTGTCCAACGCCGGCGAGGTGCTGGCCCCGTTCCGGGCCGAGCAGTACGAGCTCGGCGTGAAGTACGACAACGGCCGGATCGGCGGCTCGGCCAGCGTGTTCGACACCACCCTGCCCAGCATCGCCGTGGTCGGCGACGTGATGGGCGCCTTCGGCGAGCAGCGGAACCGCGGCCTGGAGCTGGCCCTGTTCGGCGAGCCGGTCGAGGGCCTGCGCCTGCTGGGCGGCGCGACCTTCGTCGACACCGAGACCCCGGACGGCGTGAAGGCGATCGGCGTGCCGGACATGACCTTCAACGCCAACCTCGAGTGGGACGTGCCCGCCGTCAGCGGCCTGACCCTGGAAGGCCGGGTGATCTACACCGGCGAGCAGCAGGCGAACGCGGCCAACACCACCCAACTGGACGCCTTCACTCGCCTGGATCTGGGGGCCCGCTACGATGTGACCGTGGCGGAAAAGCCGATCACCCTGCGGGCGCGGGTTGAGAACATCACCGACGAGGCCTACTGGGCTTCGACCGGCGGCTATCCGGGCGCCAACTACCTGGTGCTGGGCGCGCCGCGGACCTTCGTGCTGTCGGCCTCGGTCGATTTCTAAGAGGCTGGTGGCGTAAATGGCTCCGAAGACCGTGCGCGTCTGGTCGTTCGTCCACACCTGGACGAGCCTGATCTGCACGGCCTTCCTGCTCATGCTGTGCCTGACCGGCCTGCCGCTGATCTTCCATCACGAGATCGACGACGCGCTGGGCCACGATCTGTGGAAGCCGGCCGACGCCTCAGGCCGGCTGCTGGGCTACGACGAGATCCTCGCCGTCGCCCTGAAGAACCGTCCCGGCGAGGTCCCGCTCTACATGAGCTTCGACGAGGACCGGCCGGTGGTGAACGTCACCACGGGCCCCCGCCCCGACTCGCCGGGCGTCGACATGCACTTCGCTTCCTACGACCGCACCAGCGGCGAGCTGGTGCCGCCGGTGAAGGGCGGCGGGGTGATGGACTTCATCCTGCAGCTGCACACCGACCTGTTCCTCGGCCTGCCGGGCATGCTGTTCCTGGGCGCGATGGGGCTGCTGTTCGTCGCCGCCATCGTCTCGGGCGTGGTGCTGTACGCCCCCTTCATGCGCAAGCTGCCGTTCGGGACGGTGCGCGCCTCGCGCGCCGCACGGACCAAGTGGTTGGACTATCACAACCTGCTGGGCGCGGTGACCGTGGCCTGGGCGCTGGTCGTGGGCCTGACCGGGGTGGTCAACACCCTGGCCGATCCGATCACCGACTACTGGAAGACGCACGAGCTGGGCGTGCTGACCGCCCGCTACGCCGACGCGGCGCCGGTCGCGCCCACCGCCTCGATCGACGCCGCCGTCGTGCGCGCGCAGGCGGTGCTGCCGCAGCGCGAGCTGCAGTTCGTGGCCTTCCCGGGCGGGTCCTACTCGACCGCCCACCATTACGGCGTGTTCTTCCACGGCCGCACGCCGCTGACCAAGCACCTGACCACGCCGGTGCTGATCGACGCCCAGACCGGCGCGCTGACCGCGGTCGCCCAGACGCCCTGGTACGTGAAGACCCTGTCGCTGTCGCAACCGCTGCACTTCGGCGACTACGGCGGCCTGCTGCTGAAAGTTCTGTGGGCCCTGCTCGACCTCGCCACCATCGTGGTGCTGGGCAGCGGGCTCTACCTGTGGCTGGCGCGCCGGCGCCGGAGCGCCGCGCCATGAAGACCGGGCGCTCGTCCCTGCTCCGCGTCTTCGCGGTCCCGGCCCTGATCGCCGCGCTCAGCGCCGTGGGCCTGGTCGCCGCCCTGCTGGGCGACGGCGTCTACGACGTCGCCAGCTGGGTCGGCCTCGGCGCGCCGGTCGCGGCCGTGACCTGGGCGATCCTGCGCCGCCGGACCTGACGTCAGCCCGCGCTCGGATCTTCCTGCATGAGGCCGAAGATGTTGCCTTCGGTGTCCTTGACGTAGGCCAGCCAGCCCACGCCCTGCACGGCCATCCGCGGCACGGCGATCTCGCCGCCGAGGCCGAGCGCCTTGGCGACGTAGGCCTCGGTATCGTCCACGCCCATGGTGCAGACATAGCCGATGACGGGGTGCGGGGTCTGACGGTCTAGCGGGCCGCCCATGCGCTTGAGCAGGCCGCCGTCGATGCCGGGCTGGTCCTCGCCCGTCTTGATCAGCCAGTAGTCGTGCTCGCCCCACTTCTGGAACGACCAGCCGAACAGCTGCTCGTAGAAGCCCTTGGCCCGGACGGGATCGTCGGCCTGGATTTCGAAGTGGACCGGACGTGGCATGGGGCTCCCCCTTGCGGAAGAGCCCCATAGACCATGGTTCAGCGAACGGCGCGAGCGCCGCTCGATTTAGGCCGCGGCGCGCGCGTCGCGGGCGGCCGCGATGCGGGCGCGGGCGATTTCGCCGGCGATCTCGTGGGTCGGGCGCTTCTCGCCGACCGAACGCTGCAGGACTTCGTCCAGGGTGATCATCAGGCGGGCCAGCTTGCCCTCGACCCACTTCGGATCGTAGGCGCCGGACGCCTTCAGCGCGTTGATCTCGGCCGCGACGTTGATGATGCCGCCGCCGTTGACGACGTAGTCCGGCGCGTAGATCAGGCCCTGCTCGAACACCCGGCGGCCGATCTCGTGGCTGGCCAGCTGGTTGTTGGCGGCGCCGACGATGGCCTTGGCCTTCAGGCGCGGCAGGGTGGTCTCGTTGATCGCGCCGCCCAGCGCGCAGGGGGCGAAGATCTCGGCGTCGACGTCGAAGATCTCTTCCGGCTTCACGATGGTGGCGCCGGTCTTCTCGGCCACCGTCTTCAGGGTGGCTTCGTTGACGTCGGTGATCACCAGCTTGGCGCCGGCCGCGTGCAGCTTCTCGGCCAGGTAGCCGCCGACGTGGCCCACGCCCTGAACGGCGACGGTCACGCCCGACAGGTCGGTGGCGTTCCACAGGCGCTTGGCGACCAGCATGGCGCCGCGGAACACGCCTTCGGCGGTCGTCGGGCTCGGGTCGCCGGAGCTGGCCGGGGTGCCTTCCAGGCCGGCCACGTACCTGGTGGTGCGGCGCGCCGAGGCCAGGTCGGCCGGCGAGATGCCGACGTCTTCAGCGGTCCAGTAGGCGCCGCCCAGGCTGTCGACCATGCGGCCGAAGGCTTCGAACAGGGCCGGCGACTTCTGGGTGCGGCTGTCGCCGATGATCACGGCCTTGCCGCCGCCGAGCTCGAGGTCGGCCACGGCGTTCTTGTAGGACATGCCCCACGAGAGCTTCAGCACGTCGTCCAGGGCGGCCTCGGCCGAAGCGTAGGGCCACATGCGGCAACCGCCGCAGGCCGGGCCGCGCGCGGTCGAGTGGACCGCGATGATCGCCTTGAGGCCAGTTTTTTCGTCGAAGAACGAGTGTACGCCTTCGTGATTCTCGAAAGCGGGGGAATCGAACAGGGTCATTTCCGGCTGCCTCGGGCAGGGTGGAACGAATTTGCGCGGGGGTTACGCTGTCACGGCGAGGCCTGCAAGCCGCGCTCGTCGACTAATCAGCGAAAACTTTGGCCGTTCGGGGGCGTGGGCGCGCCGGGGATCGCGGGGGCCCCGGACAGCAGCGGGGCGGCCGGATCGCGCAGGAAGCCGACCACGTCGCGCCAGACGGTCTCGGCCTGATAGTCGCGCAGCAAGACGTGCCAACCGTTTGCGTAATACGCCGAGCGATCGGTCGGCTTCAGCTGGTGCGCCGCCTGGAAGGTCGGCTGGTGCGGAATGATCTCGTCGTGCTCGCCGTACAGGTAGGCCACGGGTGCGCGCACGTAGCGCAGGCTCGAACGGGCCTGCTCCATCAGATTCATCAGCCCGTACACCGCGTCCGGCCGCGTGCCCCAGATCATCAGCGGGTCACGGCCCATGCGGCGCAGCTCCGGCATGTTGTCGGAGGCGACGATTCGGCGGGCGAAGGTCTGCGGCGGCTCGATCGCCTGGTCGCCGACGGTGTGGGCCGCGAACCAGACGGCGACGCGGTTGATCACCGGCTGGGCCGACCAGCCCCAGATCGCGGGGGCCAGCAGCACCAGACGGTCGGCGTCCGGCGGCCGGTCGGCGAAGGCGGTGATGGCCACGGCCCCGCCCATGCTCTCGCCGGCCACTGCGATGGTGGCGTGCGGATGGCGCTTGCGCAGCAGGCCGCACAGGGTGCGCAGGTCTTCGGCCATCAGGGCCCGGCCGCCCCAGACGCCGCGGTCCGGGGCCCGGCCGAAGCCGCGCTGGTCGTAGGCGTAGGTCGTGATCCCCTGCTTGGCCCACCACGGCCCGGCCATCCAGAAGGCCGCGGCGTAGTCGTTCATGCCGTGCAGGCCGACGATCACCGCCCAGGGCTCGCCGTCGGCCGCCCAGGTGCGCAGCGGCAGGCGCGCGCCGTCGAAACTGACGAAGGTCCGCGGCTCCAGCCGCGCCCCGTCGAACCCCGGCGGGGGCTGCCGGGCTGACTGCACCATGGGCGCGCAGGCCGTCAGGGCCGACGCGCCCGCCAACATCGCGAGCCGGCGCGTAATCATGTGGCCAAGATACCGCTCACCCTTGCTCTCAGGTAAGGCACGATCTCGCGATCAAACCAGGGATTTTTCTTGAGCCAGCTGGTGTTGCGCCAGGACGGGTGCGGCAGCGGCACGACGCCGGGCGCGTAGTCCCGCCAGGCCTGCACGGTCTCGGTCATGTTGGCCTTGGCGGTCGGCCCCAAGGCCCAGACCTGGGCGTGCCAGCCCACCAACAGGGTCAACTCGACCTCCTTCAACTCCGCCAGCAGGCGCTTGCGCCACAGCTCGGCGCAACGCTTGGGCGGGGGATAATCCCCCCCGGCCGGGTTCGTTCCTGGGAAGCAGAAGGCCATGGCCGCCACGCCGATGCGCGGGTCGCCGTAGAAGGTCGAGGCCCCCACGCCCAGCCAGTCGCGCAGCCGGTCGCCGGACGGGTCGGTGAAGGGCTGGCCGCTCTCGTGCACGCGGCGTCCCGGGGCCTGGCCGCAGATCAGCAGGCGCGTCTGGCGCGAGACCATCACCACCGGGCGCGGCTCGTGCCCGAACTCCCCGGCGCAGGCGCGGCAGGCCGAGATCTCCCTCAGCACCTGCTCCAGGCTCAAGCGGCGGCCATCCGGCGTGCGTCGCGGCGCACTTCCTTCGGGATCATCTTCCAGATGACCATCAGGCCCAGGCCGGCGACCACGATGTCGTCCACCTGGCCCAGCACCGGAATGAAGTCCGGGATCAGGTCGATGGGGCTGGCGATGTAGGCCAGCACGCCGAGGCCCGCCAGGCGCGCGGCCCGCGGCGTGCGCGGGTCGTTGACGGCGAAGCGGAAGATGTCGATCTGCCGCTTGGCCAGCTTGAAGACCCTAGAGGCTTTCTTCCGCTTCACCGGGTTCTTGCTCCGTCGCGCCGGGCGCGCGCAGGCGGTAAACGCCCTTGAAGGTCTCGGGGTCCGTCGGCTTTCCCTTGCGGGTGATCACGAGGCGCCCCTGACGCGCCAGGCCCACGGCGGTCGAGCGCACCTGCGGCAGAACCCGGCGCCAGCCTTCCGGGTCGACCGCCTTGGCGACCTCGTCCGGTCCCACGGTCTTGCCGGCGCCCTTGGCGTCCAGCAGTTCGAAAATGGTGTCCTCGACGGATCGGGTCATGACGGGCGGCTCGCGACGGAATATGTGAACGGCAGTAAGCTGAAGAATGTGGAGCGTTTCATGGCCGACGAAGCCCCGCCGAGGATTGTCACCGTGACGGAGGGCGAGTTCGCCGGCTGGCGGTACTTCGACACCCACGAAACCTTCGACAGCCTGATCGGGCCCTTCTTCTTCCGGAAGGACGAGGACGGCAAGGCCCGCTGCGCCTTCCGCGCCGAACAGAAGCACATGAACTCCGGCCACCGCATGCACGGCGGCTGCCTGATGACCTTCGCGGACATCGCCCTGTTCATGCTGGCCTACGAGCAGATGGAGGGGCAGCGCGGGGTGACCGTGCAGCTCGACTCCACCTTCCTGGACGCGGCCTACGTGGGCGACCTGATCGAGGCCACCGGCGAGGTCACCCGCGCCGGCCGCTCGCTGATCTTCGTGCGCGGCCAGATCACCACCGGCGAGCGGCTCTTGTTCACCTTCTCGGGCGTGATCCGGAAGTTCCGGCCGAAGGACTGAGCCTCGCCTACTCCGCCGTGGCCGCGCCGCCCGCTTCGAAGGCCTGGGTGCGGCGGTTGAGGTTGCGCCGACGCTCGCCGCCCGCGCCCGCCGCCGGACGTTCGCGCATGGCCTGATACCAGCGCGCGACGTTGGCCAGCGCCTCGGGCGGCTGGAATTTGATCAGACGGGCGAAGTCCATGCCGGTGACCGCCACCAGGTCGGCCATGGTGAAGCGATCGGCGACGATGAACTCCCGGCCCTCCAGCTGACGGTCCAGAGCCTTGAGGAAGCGCTCGGCCATGGCCTGGTTGTACTCGCCCACGCCCGGCGCCGGGCTCTCCAGCGCCGCGAAGGCCGGGTGCGTGTGCCGGGTGGCCAGCATCAGCGGGTTGGCCAGGTAGATCTCGCAGCGGCGGGTCCACATCTCGATCTGCGCCGTTTCCTTAGGGTCGCGCCCGAACAGGTTCGGCTCGGGATACAGCGCCTCGAGATAGCGGCAGATGGCGACCGACTCGGTGATGCAGGTCTGCTCGTCGATCTCCAGCGCCGGCACGTGCGAGAGGCCGGCCTTGCTCCGATACTCCGGCGACCTGTGCTCGCCGGCGAGGATGTCCACCGAGACGATCTCGATTTCGTCCTCGATCCCCTTCTCCTCCATGAACCAGCGCACGCGGCGCGGATTGGGCGCACGAGGAAAATCATAGAGTTTCAAGGCGGCCTCCTGAGGTCTCTTTTCGAAACCTTACGGGCGGGTTCGGGCGCTGGCTAGCGGGGCCGTATTCGGGTAGCGCTGGTTGGTCTGATCGAGCGCGTCTGATGAGTCTGCTGGAAATCGCCGCAACGCTGTGCACGGTCGTCAGCGTCTTCCTGACCGTCCACCTGAAGCGGGCGCTCTACCCGATCGGAATCCTCGGGGTCGTGCTGTTCTTCTTCGTGTTCTGGAACGCGAAGCTCTACGCCAGCGCCGGACTGCAGGTCTATTTCGCCCTCATCCAGCTCTACGGCTGGTGGTTCTGGGCGCGCGGCGACCGCGGGCGCGAGCCGCCGATCGGCGACTGGTCGTGGCGCACAGTCGGCCTGTTCGGGCTGGCGGCGGCGGCCTTCACCGCCCTGACCTCCTGGGGGCTTTACGCCCTGACCGACGCGCAGGCGCCGGTGCTGGACACCGCCATCCTGGCGCTGAGCGCCCTCGCCCAGTTCCTGCTCGACCGCAAGCAGATGAAGAACTGGATCGTCTGGGGCGTGGTCGACCTGCTGTCGATCTACGTCTACGCCGGCCAGCAGCTGTGGCTCACCACCGGCCTGTACGTGCTGCTGTTCGCCAACGTCTTCTACGGCTGGGCGATCTGGCGGCGCGCCTACGGCCGCCAGGCGCCGTCGCCGGCCGCCGCGCCCCAGCCCGCATGAGCGGTCCCGACAGGCCGAAGTCCGGCTTCGTGCTGGGCAAGTTCATGCCCCCGCACCAGGGCCACGTGCATCTCTGCGACTTCGGCCGCGCCTACTGCGAGCGCCTGACCATCCTGGTCTGCTCCCTGCCGGACGATCCCATTCCCGGCGAGTTGCGCTTCCGGTGGATGCGCGAGCTGTTTCCCGACTGCGACGTGCGCTGGTGCGCCGAGCCGCTGCCCCAGGAGCCCGCCGACCATCCCGAGTTCTGGCCGATCTGGCGCGAGGTGGTGCTGGCCCACGGGGGACGCCCGGACGTCGTGTTCGCCTCCGAGGACTATGGCCACCGCCTGGCCGCCGAGGTGGGCGCGCGGTTCGTGCCGGTCGACATCGGCCGGACGGCCCGGCCGGTGTCGGGCACCGCCGTCCGGGCCGACCCGTTCGGTGAGTGGGCCTTCCTGCCCCAGCCGGTGCGGCCCTGGTTCGTCAAACGCGTCTGCCTGTTCGGACCGGAATCGACCGGCAAGTCGACCCTGGCCGCGCGGCTGGCGGCGCGCTTCGGCACGCTGGTCGCGCCCGAGTACGGGCGCACCTACACCGACGCCTTCGGGACCGACGTCGGCCCGCTGGATCTGGAGCGGATCGTGCAGGGCCACCTGGCCACCGTGGAGGCCGCCAAGCGCCAGGCCAATCGGGTGCTGTTCGAGGACACCGATCCGGTGCTGAGCGCGGTCTGGTCGGACATGCTGACCGGCGGCCGGGCGCCGTGGCTCGACGCCTTCGACGACTACGCCGATCTCTACCTGCTCTGCGACGTAGACGTGCCGTGGACTGACGACGGAACGCGCTACTTCCCGTCCCCGGCCGACCGCCAGCGCTTCTTCCATGCCTGCGAGGCGGAGTTGAAGGCGCGCGGCGTCGATTATGTCCGCATCACCGGCGCGAGCTGGGCGGACCGCGAGACCCAGGCGGCCGCCGCCGTGCGCGGGCGCTTCCCGTCCCTGCCGGAAGCGTAAGCGGGGCTCAGCGGGCGAACAGGCTGCGACGGCGGCGGCGCCTTGCAAGCCAGGCCCGGGCCCTGGCGGATGACGTCGGTCGGCGAACAGGCTAACGGTGGCGCTTGGATTTTCGGGCGGGGGCCTGACTTCGATGAGCGCGGACGACGCCGTCTCCGTTTCGGCCAAGCCGACCGGGACCAACGATGAGCAGGCCGCCGCGGCCCTGGCGCGGGTCGAGGCGGGCGCGGCGCAGGCGGGCGACCTGCAGTACCTGCTGGCGCACGGCTCGGCGCTCACGCTCGGCGAGCGGTTCGAAGAGGGCGCGCAGCTCTATCGCACGCTGGCGGCGCGGTTCGAGGACCGGCCGCGGCTGCTGGCCGGCCTGGCGCGCTGCGAAGCGGCGCTGGGCGACGGCGACGCCGCGCGCGAGGCGCTGGAAAAGGCCCGCAGGTGCGGCCTGCCCAGCGAGATCGTCTCCCAGGTCGCCGCCCTGATCCCCGGCGAAGGCCGCGACTGGGCCAGCCTGCGGGCCGAGGCCGAGGCTGCGATCGCCGCAGGCGCGACCGACGCG
>NZ_JAAIVC010000064.1 GCF_010975005.1 Caulobacter sp. 17J65-9
GTCGCTCAGGAGGCCGCGCCCGCCACACCGACGGCGGCCGCCGATCCGGCCCAGACCACCGCCGGCCGCTCGACCGCCGCCCTGCTGGCCGCCCTGAACGGCGACCACGCGGCGCGCGCGGCCTTCGTGCGCGACGGCTTCACCGCCCGCGCCCTGCAGAACCAGTCGGCCGAGGATCGGCTGGCCGGCTTCGACCGGCTGGCCGCGGCGGCGGGCGGCTTCGACTGGGTCGAGGCCAAGGCGGACAGCGACCGCATGGCCGACGTGACCGCGAAGGCCCGCAACGGCGGCCGCTTCGCCCGCATCGTCGTCTTCACCAGCCGCGCCGAGCCCGGAAAGATCGCCGACCTGTTCGTCATGGCCGCCCGCGACCCCGCCAAGGTGCGGGCCGAGGCCTGGCCGACCGGCCCCGTCTCCGACAAGGCCCTGGCCCGCGCGGTCGAGGCGCACGCGAAGGCCCTGGCCGACGAGGGCCTGTTCTCCGGCGCCGTGCTGGTGGCGCGCGGCGACCAGGTCGTCTTCCGCCGCGCCTACGGCCAGGCCGAGGCGGCGTTCGGCGTGCCGAACAAGCCGGAGACGACCTTCAACATCGCCTCCATGGGCAAGATGTTCACCGCCGTGGCGGTCGGCCAGCTGGCCGAGCAGGGCGAGCTGTCGCTGGACGACACCCTGGCCAAGTGGCTGCCGGAGTATCCGAACCGGGCCGCGGCCGAGAAGATCACCCTGCGCCAGCTGCTGACCCACACCTCGGGCCTGGGCGATGTGGACCGCCACCGGCCGGACGCGGACAAGCGGCTGACCGCCCGTTCCATCGTGCCGCTGATGACCGCCGATCCGGACTTCGAGCCCGGCGCGCGCGTGTCCTACAGCAACGCGGGGTTCGTCATGCTGGCCGCCGTGGTCGAAGCGGCGAGCGGCCAGAGCTTCGACGACTATGTCCGCGACCACGTCTTCGTCCCCGCCGGCATGACCCGCACCGACTACGGCCTGGTCACCGCCATCGCGCCTGACCGGGCCCGCGGATATCTGCGCCCCGAGCACGACCCGCTGGGCTTCGAGCCGCGGCGGTCGAACGAGCAGTTCCTGGGCTTCAAGGGCGACGGGTCCGGCGGCGCCTACTCCAACGTCGACGACCTGTTCGCCTTCAAGCGCGCCCTGTTCGGCCATCGCCTGCTGTCCGAGGCCTGGACGAAGGAGATGCTGGCGCCGCGCGTGGACTTCGCCGGCGCGGCGCGGCCGTCGAAGTACGGCTACGGCTTCCATCTGGAGAGCTGCGCCGGGACCCCGACGGTCGGCCACGCCGGCGGCGGACCGAACTCGGGCGTGGATTCGGTGATGTTCGCCACCGCCGACGGCAAGTGGACGGTGATCGTGCTGGGCAACTACGACCCGCCCGCGGCCGAGGACCTGGCCCTGTCGATCTGCGGGTTCGTGGCCGCCCGACCCTAGGACGCCAGCGCCGCTTCCCGGGCCAGCATGGCCGCCTTGCGCGGCAGGCCCCAGTGGTAGCCGGTCAGGCGCCGGTCGCGGGCCAGGGCCCGGTGGCAGGGGATCAGCCAGGAGATCGGATTGGCCCCGATGGCCGCGCCGGTCGCCCGGAACGCGCCCGGCTTGCCGGCCCAGGCGGCGACCTGGGCGTAGGTTGCGGTGCGGCCCGAGGGGATGCGCAACAGGGCCTTCCACACCTGCACCTGGAAGGGCGGGCCGATCAGCACCAGCGGCACCGGCCCGGCCTGCTCGCCGAAGGCCCGCACGGCCCATTCGGCGGCGGCCTGGTCGTCGCGCCGCCAGCGCGCGGCCGGCCAGCGCTGGTGCAGGTCCTTAAAGGCGGCGTCTTCGCCGCCCTCGTCGGTGAAGCCGAGGCCGGCCAGGCCCCGGTCGGTGAAGGCGAACAGGCCCAGGCCGAACGGCGTGGGCGCCACGCCCCAGACGATCTCCAGCCCTTCGCCGCGGCGCTTGGCTTCGCCGGGCGTCACCGCCTCCTGGGCGACGAACAGGTCGTGCAGGCGCGAGGGGCCCGACAGGCCCACGTCGTAGGCCACGTCCAGCAGGCCTGCGCCGTCGTCCATCAGGGCGCGGGCCTCGGCGTGGATCAGGGCGGCGCTGAAGGTCTTGGGGCTGACCCCGACCCAGCGGGTGAACAGGCGCTGGAAGTGGAAGGGCGACAGGCCCGCGGCCGCGGCCGCCTCGTCGAGGCTGGGCCGGTCGCGCCAGCGTTCGGCCAGCCAGGTCAGCGCCTCGCCCATGCGGGCGTAGTCCTTGGCCTGCTCGTCCAGGCGGGCGAGCGTGTCGGCCGGGCGGGGATCGGTGAGAAGGAGGGACTGGGTCATGGGCGGACGATAGCGGGGGCCGTCACGTCGCGCCGCCCGTTTCTTGCGCTCACCACCGTTCGGACCGGGCGGCCTTCACCGCCGCCTCCAGATCGTGGGCGAAGGCCTCGCGCTCGACCGGCGACAGCCGCGCGCCCAGCACCAGTTCCTGACCGCGGGTGGCCAGGCTCAGGCGGCTGGCGTGCTTGCCGGGATCCTTCAGCTCCACACGGGTGAAGGCGGTGGACGAGCGCCACACTTCCCTCGACCGGGGCGGGTCGACCTTCGCCACGGAGATCTCGTCGGCCGAGACGACGACCCGCTCGCCCCGCTTGCCCTCTCGGAAGTTCATCCAGAGCGCCAGGGCCAGGCCCGCGACGTCCAGTCCCAGAAACACCGGCACCACCACCGCGCCCTTGGCGTACATCAGCGCGCCGAAGAACACGTTGACCACCGCGAACGGGACCATCAGCAGGATCACGCCCAGACGGCTGAGCGAGCGCTTTGGCGTGACCAGGCGGTCGAAATAGAGCCGGTGCGGGGAGACGGCCTCCATGGGGGAAATGTAGGACGCGCCGGGGCCGCTTCACAGCCGGGCCGGCGCGGGCCAAAGAGGGCCATGGCCCTCGTCTATCCGCCCGATCCCGATCGCGTCGAAGAGCTGTTCCGCCGGTTCGAGGCGCTGAACCCGCACCCCAGGTGCGAGCTGAACTTCTCCAACCCCTACACCCTGGTGGTGGCGGTCGCCCTCTCGGCCCAGGCCACCGACAAGGGGGTCAACAAGGCGACCGAGAAGCTGTTCGCCATCGCCGACACGCCGGAGAAGATGCTGGCGCTCGGCGAAGAGGGGTTGATCCCGTTGATCAACTCCATCGGGCTCTACCGAAACAAGGCCAAGAACGTGATCGCCGCGGCGCGGATGATCGTCAATCAACATGGCGGACAGGTGCCGCTGGAGCGCGAGGCGCTGCAGGCCCTGCCCGGCGTCGGGCGCAAGACCGCCTCCGTGGTGCTGAACGAGCTCGGCGTCGAGCCGGCCATCGCCGTCGACACCCACGTCTATCGCGTGTCGCACCGGCTGGGGCTGGCCACCGCCACCACCCCGGACAAGGTCGAGAAGCAGCTGGAGCGGATCATCCCCGAGGAGCTGCTGACCCGCGCCCACCACTGGCTGATCCTGCACGGCCGCTACACCTGCGTGGCGCAGCGGCCGAAGTGCGAGATCTGCCCGGTGGCCGACCTCTGCCCGTCACGTCAGATGCTGGCGCCGTCCAAAGCCCGGCGCACGGCGCGGGCGAAGGCCTGACCCTTGTCGGGCGCATAGCCCAGGTAGAGGTCCGGCTCGATCAGCTCCAGCTCGATCAGGGCCGGCTTGCCGGACAGATCGCGCACCAGGTCCACGCGGGCGTAGAGCAGCGGCTCGGTCACCGAGGCCAGCACGGCCTCGGCCGCGGCGCGTTCGTCGGCGGACGGCGTCACGGTCGTGACCGCCCCGCCGAAGTCCGGCTGGACGCGGAAGTCGCCCTCGGCCGCCACCTTGGAAACGGCGTGGCTGAAGGCGCCGTCGAAGTAGAACAGCGAGGTCTCGCCGGTGGCGCCCACCGAGGGCAGGAAGGGCTGCAGGATGGCCGCGCCGTCCGGGCCGCCTTCGACGCCCTGGCCGGTCGACCACAGCAGGGTCTGCCAGGCGCCGGCCGAGATCTGCGGCTTGGCCACCAGGCGGTCCACGCCGAACGCCTTGGCCGCGTCGGCCATGGCCGCGGGCGTGACTTCGTCGACGTACAGACTGGGCACCACCGGCGCGCCGGCCTCGCCCAGACGTCCCAGGTAGCGCTTGTCGGAATTCCAGGTCAGCACCGAGGCCGGGTTGGCCAGGCGCACGCCCTTATCCGCCCAGGCCGCCACGGCGCCCAGCCAGCGAGCGTATTCGCGGTGATAGCCCCAGACGTTCATCGGCAAGACCAGCGCGACGTCGTCCAGCTCGCCAGCCTCGGTCCAGGTTCGGCCGTCGACCTCGACGCCCTCGGCTCCGAAGGCCGCGACCATGCGGTCGAACACCTCGCGCCAGCGGCCGTGGAAGGCTTCGTCGGCCGGGTTCGGGGTCAGGATGGCGACACGGTTCATTACGGCTTCACTCCGGCCAGGGCCAGGCAGGCGTCGGGCTCGGGCGTCGTCCCGCCGCGCGCCAGCGGCCCGGACGAGGCGCCCGACACCTTCAGCGGCTGCATGCCCTCGCGCTTGAAATAGACGAACAGGGCGCAGTCGGGCAGGCGGTAGGTCCACAGCGCCCCCGCCCCTTCGGCGCGGGTCAGCACCGGTTCGCCCAGCTTGCCCTTCACCGCGGTCTCGTCGGCGCCGACCAGGGCGGCGACGGTCAGGACCTTGGGCTTCGGCGGCTCGGCCGGCTGGGCCGCTTCGCCCTTGCCCCGGCGGGGCTTGCGGGCGGCGAGCGCGGGATCGGCGACGACGAAGCCGAGCGCGAGGCCGGCGGTCAGGGCGAGGGTCAGACGGCGCATATGGAACGGCTAAGGCGCTCGCGCGCTACGCGCAAGGCCGCGCCTTGCCTTCCCCCCGCGACAGGGTGTTGCTATGCCGCCCGAACCCTCACGCCAGACCGGAGCCTTTCGCATGTCCGCCGCCTACGACGTCGTCGCGATCGGCAACGCCATCGTCGACGTGATCGCCCCCGCCGCCGACGAGTTCCTGGCCCAGGAAGGCCTGACCAAGGGCTCGATGATGCTGATCGACGAGGCGCGCGCGGCCAGCCTGTACGGGGCCATGGCCGCCGGCGTCGAAGCCTCGGGCGGCTCGGCCGGCAACACCGTGGCCGGGGTGGCCTCCTTCGGCGGCAAGGCCGCCTACATCGGCAAGGTCGCCGCCGACCAGCTGGGCGAGGTGTTCTCGCACGACATCCGCGCCATCGGCGTGCGCTTCGACACCCCCTACCTGGAGGACGGCGAGGCCACCGGTCGATCGTTGATCAACGTGACGCCGGACGGCCAGCGGACCATGTCCACCTTCCTGGGCGCGGCCAACCAGCTGACCTATCACGACGTGGACGCCCAGCTGATCCGCGACTCCGCCATCGTCTACATGGAAGGCTATCTGTTCGACCCGCCGCCGGCCCGCGCCGCCTTCGAGCACGCCGCCGTCATCGCGCGCGAGGCCGGGCGGATGATCTCCATCACCCTGTCGGACGTGTTCGTGGTCGACCGCTGGCGCAAGGAGCTCTTGGCCTTCACCGAACAGTCGGTCGACATCGTCTTCGCCAACGAGAACGAGCTGAAAGCCCTGTTCCAGACCGACGACTTCGACGCGGCGGTGGAGATGCTGCGCCCGCTGGTCGAGATCGCGGCGGTGACCCGCAGCGAGAAGGGCTCGGTGATCCTGCGCGGGTCCGAGACCGTGCGCGTCGACGCCTGCCCGGTCGAGGCGGTGATCGACACCACCGGCGCGGGCGACCAGTACGCCGCCGGCTTCCTCTACGGCCTGGCCCGCGACCTGCCGCTGGAGACCTGCGCCCGCCTGGGCTCGCTGGCCGCCGCCGAGGTGATCGGCCACTACGGCCCCCGCCCGCAGGTGTCGCTGAAAACCTTGGCCGAGCAGGCGGAGCTGGTTTGAATCGTTTCTCCCTCCCCTTCATGGGGAGGGACAGGCCGCGCAGCGGCCAGGGTGGGGAAGTGTGAAACGGTCTCCCCACCCGGTCCCTTCGGGACCACCCTCCCCATGAAGGGGAGGGAGAAGGTTCACGTCTCCACCTTCCGCTTCAGCGCCACGTAGAGCGCCCCCTCGCCGCCGTGGCGGCCGTGGGCCTGGCTGACGCCGGCGACCACGTCGCGCAGGCTGGCGTCGGCCAGCCAGGTCGGGGCCCAGTCGCGGATGATGCCGCCGCCGCGCGAGCCCTTGCCGGTGATCACCAGCACGGCCCGGTGACCGCGCGCCTGCGCCTCGCGCACGAAGCCCTTCAGCCGGTCCTCAGCCTCGAACCAGCCGTAGCCGTGCAGGTCCAGCCGCGCGTCGATCGGATCGCGCTCGCGGCTGATGCGGCGCTGGCGGCCGGGCTCGATCGGATCGACCTCCCAGCGCGCAGCCTTCGGCTTGGGCGCCGGGGACGGAGTCAGGGCGGCCAGCATCGGCCCCGGGGCGGCGGCCGTGGCCGGGCCGGCGGGAGTCGGCGGGGTCTCTTCCTCGATCACCGGGGGCGTGCGCCCGGGACGAGGCGCGACGCTTTTCAGCACCTCGGCCCAAAGGCGCAGCTCTTCGCGGGTGGGAACGCGCTTCACGCCCGCCCCCTGGCCTTTCCGGGCGACCCGACGAACTGTGCGGTCATGGGCGCGGCCCCGCGAAACGAACGAACGCCTCCCCGATAGGCGAGGCGCCCGCCCGACGCCAGAGGGACTTACGGCGCCGCCTGGGCGGCGGGGGCCTCGGAGCCGCGCCGGTGCGATCCGCTCAGGCGTGGAAGGCCCTCTGAAGCAGCGCCACGTATCGGCCCATCAGGTCCTTCTCGACCTCGTCCTTCCAGTCGCCGTGGCCCGCGTCGGGCACTTCCACGAGTTCGAAGGACGCGCCGGCCTTCTTCAGGGCGTCGGCCATGAACCGCGACTGCTTCACCGGCACGATCGCGTCGTCCTTGCCGTGGACCAGCAGCACCGGGCAGCGGATCTCCGCGGCGCGCCTGCGCGGCGAGGCCGTCTCGAGCATGGCCGCGTCGGCTTTCGGGTCCCCGATCCGGTCGACCCAGAAGCGGTAGATCTCCTTGTCCGGCGTGTCGTCGTCGCCGCGCTCGTAGTCGAGCATCTCCGGGAGATCGCTGACGCCGCAGATGGCGATCGCCGCCTTGTACAGGTCCGGGCGTCGCACCGCGCCCATCAGGGCGGCGTAGCCGCCGTAGCTGGAGCCCATGATCGCCACCCGACCGGCGTCGAGCCTGTTCGCGGCCACCACCTGGGCGACGGCGTCCTCGACATCCTCCTGCATGCGCTCGCCCCAACGCCGCCATCCGGCCTTGGCGAAGGCGCGGCCGTAACCGCCCGACCCGCGGAAGTTCGGCTGCAGCACCCACCAGCCCTGCGCGGCCAGCACCTGGACCTGGCGATCCCAGTCGAGGCTGTCGCGCAGTTCCGGGCCGCCGTGCGGCAGCACGACCAGCGGCCCGGGCGCGCCGGTCGACGGGGCGGTCAGGTAGGCGGTGATGCTGGCCCCGTCGCGGGTGGCGACCTTCACGGCCGTGGTCGGGCCGAGCCGCTCGACCCGCAGTTCCGGCTGGCGCGCCCCGAGGTTCTCCAGGCGCTTGGCCGCCTTGTCGTAGAAGTAGAAGGCGCCCGGCTCGCGCGGGCCGGACACGTGCGCCAGGAAGCGGTTCTGGGCCGCGTCGACGTCGAACAGCTTCACATTGCACTCGCGACCGAAGAAGGCGTTCATGCCGGCGAAGTGCTTGCCCAAGCCCGGGTCCACGAAGTCGTAGGCGATCCGATCGTCGAGGTATCGGGCCCCCAGGTAGCGACTGCGCTCGTCGACCAGACCGGCGACCACGTCGCGGCCCGGCCGGCTCGACACCGCCTCGCCGATGGCCAGGGTCCGCAGGTCCAGCTTGCGCACGCTGACCGTGTCCTCGCCCTCGACCCGCACGCCGGCCAGGATGACGGCCGGATCCTCGGTCGGCCCGACATAGAAGAAGTCGGGCAGCTGGTCGGTGCGGGTGCGGCGCACGAACTTCCACTCGTCCGTGCCCGGCGCGCGGGCGTAGACCCGATGCACGGTCCCGCGAAGGTTGGAGTCGAAGCGCAGCACCGCTCGACCGGCGGCGGTGATCCAGCCGACGGTGGAGGGCGCGCCGCGCTCGACGATCTCCGGCTTGCCGGTGACGATGTCGACCGTATGCAGGGCCAGCACCCCCGAGCGGTAGTCCCAGGCGGCCATCAGGATATGGCGCGGGTCGTCCGGCAGCAGGTCGACCACCGAGCCCAGGTCGAAGTTGGTCGACAGGGCGCGGGAGTCGGCGAACAGGGTGACCGGCGCCCCGCCGTCCGTCGCGGCGGAGACGACGCGGCGGGCGGTCAGCTTCAGCGTTCCGGCCGAGATGTTCGAGTTGGCCGGGGCCGCCAGCCGCTGCTCCACGGCGATGTCCACCCAGATCAGCAGCCGGTCCTCGCTGCCCCATTCGATCTGCTTAGCGTCGAGGCCGTCGTTCAACGGCATCCGGACCAGCAGTTTTTCGGGGGCGGCCGCGTCGAGGATTTCCACCATCGCGCCCGTCTCGGGGCGGGCGGCGTCCGTGCGCAGGACGGCGATGCGGCCGCCGTCGGGCGACAGGGCGGCGTCGCGCAGGTCGGAACGCTTGAAGAAATCCGCCAGGGCGTGCGGCGCGGCCGGCTGCGCCGCGGCCGTCGACCAGGGCAGCAGGGCGGATCCCGCCAGGACCCCGGTCCCGGCGAGTAGGCGGCGGCGCGTAAACATTGGAAAGCCAGTCCCCGTTGAGCAAGCAACCTCGGGGCGCAGCCGGACAGACGGCGCGCGACGAGGCGCCGGCACTAAACTTTGCGGCTAGTTAAGAGCTTGTTTTCGCAGAGATAACAGAACGTCGGTTTTTAGAGCAGCGCCGGGATGATCCGGTCGGGGGGACGGTGGCCGTCCTGCAGGGTCTTGATGTTGAGGATCACCCGCTCGCCCATGTCCACACGCCCCTCGACCGTGGCCGAGCCCAGGTGCGGCAGCAGCACGACGTTCGGCAGGCCGATCAGGTCCGGGTGGATCACCGGCTCGTTCTCGTACACGTCGAGGCCGGCGCCGGCGATGGCGCGCCGCTTGAGCAGATCGGCCAGGGCGGCCTCGTCCACCACCCCGCCGCGGGCGGTGTTGACCAGCACGGCGTGCGGCTGCAGCAGCTGCAGCCGGCGCGCCGACAGCAGGTGGTAGGTGGACGGCGTGTGCGGGCAGTTCACCGACACGAAGTCCATGCGCGCCAGCATCTGGTCGAGGCTCTCCCAGTAGGTGGCGTCCAGCTCGGCCTCGACCGCGGGGCTGACGGGCTTCCTGTTGTGGTAGTGCACCGACATGCCGAAGGCCTTGGCGCGGCGGGCCAGCGCCTGGCCGATGCGGCCCATGCCGACGATGCCGATGCGCTGGCCCCAGATCCGGCGGCCCAGCATGAAGGTCGGGGTCCAGCCGGCGAACTCGCCCCGCGCGACCAGCTCGGCCCCCTCCACGATCCTGCGCGCCACGGCCAGGATCAGGGCCATGGTCATGTCGGCGGTGTCTTCGGTCAGCACGCCGGGCGTGTTGGTGACGATCAGGCCGCGCTCGATCGCCGCGGGCACGTCGATGTGGTCCACACCGGCGCCGAAATTGGCGATCATCTTCAGCTGCGGCCCGGCCTGAGCCAGAATCCCGCGGTCGATTCGGTCGGTGATGGTGGGCACCAGCACCTCGGCGGTCCGGACCGCGGCGATCAGGTCGTCGCGGGTCATCGGCCGGTCGTCGAGGTTGAGGCTCGCGTCGAACAGCTCGCGCATGCGAAGCTCGACCGGGTCCGGCAGCCGGCGCGTGACGACGATTTTCAGCTTGCTGCGGACGGACATCGCGGCGGGCGGCTCGGGCCTTCGATACGGACCCGGGTGTGTAGCAAGAGGCGGGAAGCGGTGAAAAGGTCGGTGAAGCCCAAGGCGGTGGCGGCGCTGGTTCTGACGCTCGGCGTGCTGGCCGGTTCGGTCCAGGCGCGGCCGGCCGACAAGCCCACGCCCTCAGGCCTTCCGGTGCCCCGCTGGGTGTCGCTGAAATTCGGCGAGGTCAACGCCCGCTCCGGCCCCGGCGACGACTACAAGCTGGTCTGGGTCTATCGCTCCAAGGGCCTGCCGCTGCAGGTGGTGGCCGAAACGTCGGAGTGGCGGAAGGTGTGCGATCCGGAGGGCGGCTCGGCCTGGGTGCACCGGCGTACGGTGGACGGCCGGCGCACCGCCTTCCAGCCGTCGTCCAAGCCGCTGGCGCTGCGCGCCAAGCCCAAATTCGAGGCCGCCACCCGCGCCTACATGTCCCCGCGCTCCATGGCGGCGCTGGAGGAATGCGAGAACGGCTGGTGCAGGCTGAAGGCCGGCGACGTGAAGGGCTGGGCCCCGGCGAAGGCCCTCTGGGGCGCCCAGGACGCCGCCCACTGCCGCTAAGAGATGAACACGCTCAGCGACCGCACAGTTGAGACGGGGCGCGGTGTCGTGTAACCGGCACGCACCCTTTTCAACCGCCGACGCGTTTTTGCGTCGCACGGAGCTCCGCCGCATGTCGGTCGCCGAAACCGGACTGGACTACGAAGCCCTTCTCGCCTGCGCCCGCGGCGAGATGTTCGGGCCTGGCAACGCCCAGCTGCCCGCCCCGCCGATGCTGATGTTCGATCGCATCACCCAGATCAGCAAGGATGGCGGCAAGTACGGCAAGGGCTACGTCGAGGCCGAACTCGACATCCGCCCGGACCTCTGGTTCTTCGCCTGCCACTTCATCGGCGATCCGGTGATGCCGGGCTGCCTGGGCCTGGACGCCATGTGGCAGCTGGTCGGCTTCTTCCTCGGCTGGTCGGGCGCCCCCGGCAAGGGCCGCGCGCTCGGCGTCGGCGAGGTGAAGTTCACCGGCCAGGTGACCCCGAACGTGCAGCGGGTGGTCTACCGGATCGACCTGAAGCGGGTGATCAACCGCAAGCTGGTGATGGGCGTGGGCGACGGGGTTCTCGAAGCCGATGGAAAGCCCATCTACACGGCTGAGGATCTGCGGGTCGGCCTGTTCGACCCCAAGGACCTGACCTGAGTTCGGCCTTAGCCTGAGTTAGGAAGCACCGCATGCGTCGCGTCGCCATCACCGGCATCGGCATCGTCTCCTCGATCGGCAACAACGCCGACGAGGTGCTGGCTTCGCTGCGGGAGGCCAAGTCGGGCACCCGCTTCGCGCCGGACCACGCCGAATACGGCTTCCGCAGCCAGGTCGAGGCCCGGCCGCAGATCGAGTGGGAGGCGCTGGTCGATCGCCGCGCCGCCCGCTTCCTGGCCCCGGGCACGGCCTACAGCCACATCGCCATGGACCAGGCGATCGCCGACTCCGGCCTGACCGAGGGCGAGATCTCGCACGAGCGCACCGGCCTGATCGTCGGCGCCGGCGGCACCTCGACCCGCACCATCATCGACGCGGCGGCCATCACCCGCGAGAAGGGCCCCAAGCGCATCGGCCCGTTCGCCGTGCCCAAGACCATGAGCTCGGGCCCCTCGGCGGTGCTGTCCACCTGGTTCCAGATCCGCGGCATCAACTATTCGATCAGCTCCGCCTGCGCGACCTCGACCCACTGCATCGGCGCGGCCGCCGAGCAGATCCAGATGGGCAAGCAGGACGTGATGTTCGCCGGCGGCACCGAGGAGATCGACTGGTCCCTGTCGGCCCTGTTCGACGCCATGGGCGCCATGTCCACCGGCTACAACGACCGTCCGGACGTCGCCTCGCGCGCCTATGACGCCAACCGCGACGGCTTCGTCATCGCCGGCGGCGCGGGCATCGTGGTGCTGGAAGAGCTGGAGCGCGCCAAGGCCCGCGGGGCCAAGATCTACGCCGAGATCACCGGCTACGCCGCCAACTCCGACGGCTACGACATGGTCGCCCCGTCGGGCGAGGGCGCCGAGCGCTGCATGAAGCTGGCGCTCAGCCAGGCCGGCGGCCGCAAGATCGACTACCTGAACCCGCACGGCACCTCGACCCCGGTCGGCGACGCCAAGGAGATGGAGGCGGTCCGCAAGGTGTTCGGCGCCGACATGCCGCTGATCTCCTCGACCAAGTCGCTGACCGGCCACTCCCTGGGCGCCGCCGGCGCGCAGGAGGCGATCTACTCGCTGCTGATGCTGAACAACGGCTTCGCCTGCGAGAGCGCCCACATCGAGGAACTGGACCCGGCCTTCGAGGGCATGCCGATCCTGCGCCAGCGCAAGGACGTCCAGCTCGAGACGGTGATGTCCAACAGCTTCGGCTTCGGCGGCACCAACGGCTGCGTGATCATGAGCCGCGTCTGACGACCCTCTCCTCCCCTGCGCAGCGGGGGAGGGAGAACGTCAATCAACGTTGGTCCACTCCGTCATCCCGGACGCGCGCCAGCGCGATCCGGGACCCAGCAAGCTCGACCTGAACGCCGCGAACGCGCGCTGCAACAACCGTCGCGCTGGCTGGGTCCCGGCTCTCCGCTGCGCTTCGCTCCACTCCGGCCGGGATGACGTCGGGAGGTGGGCCTCGTCCCAAAAGCTTTCCCCAGCGTCGCTCCCCTGCTAACCACCGGCCGCAAACCGGGAGGACGCACATGGCCGAAGACGGCTGGACGATGCCGAAGGGCGAGCTGCTGCGGGGCAAGAAGGGCCTCGTCATGGGCGTCGCCAACCACAACTCCATCGCCTGGGGTATCGCCACGCAGCTGGCGGCGCAGGGCGCGGAGCTGGCCTTCACCTATCTCGGCGAGGGCCTGGAGCGCCGCGTGCGCCCGCTGGCCGAGAGCATCGGCGCCGACACCCTGATCCCGGCCGACGTCACCGACGACGCCTCGATGGACGCCGCCTTCAAGGCCATCAAGGACAAGTGGGGCACGATCGACTTCCTGGTCCACTCGGTGGCCTTCGCCAACAAGGACGAGCTGAAGGGCTCGTTCGTCGAGAACACCACCCGTGAGGGCTTCCTGACGGCGATGAACGTCTCGGCCTTCAGCTTCGTGGACAGCGCCCGTCGCGCCGCCGAGCTGATGCCGAACGGCGGCTCGATCGTCACCATGACCTATCTCGGCTCCGAGCGGGTCATCCCGAACTACAACACCATGGGCGTGGCCAAGGCCGCGCTGGAAGCCTCAACCCGCTACGTCGCCCGCGACCTGGGTCCCAAGGGCATCCGCGTCAACGCCATCTCGGCCGGGGCCATGCGCACCCTGTCGCTGGCCGGCATCTCCGGCGGCCGGGGCATGATCTCCCAGGGCCGCGCCTTCAGCGCCCTGAAGGAAGACACCTCGATGGAAGGCGTGGCCGGCTGCGCCCTGTGGCTGCTGTCCGACCTCGGCCGTTCGACCACCGGCGAAGTCGTGCACGTCGACGCCGGCTTCCACATGATCGGCCTGCCCGACGAAGAGGCCGGCGCCTAATACGCGCCTGAGCGAAATCCAGGGCCTTCCTCCGGGAAGGCCCTGGTCGCCTAAGGGCGTACCCCCGGAACCCGCCCGGCGCGACCGGTGTTCAGGCCCCCGTAAACGGAGGGCCGGCATGAACCGGGTCGAGTACGTGGTGAGGCCCAACGAGGACGCCACCTGGCGCGTCGAGCGCGAAGGCGCCCGCTTCGGCGATTACGACAGCGAGAAGGGCGCCCTGCGCGCCGCCATCCACTCGGCCCACGCCCGGTCCGAGCAGGGCGCGGACGCCGAGGTCACGCTCTGTTCGATCAGCGGCGAGAAGCGCGTGGCCTGGCAGCCGGGCGACCCGTACCCGCCGGGGCCGTAAGCGGCCGAATTTCGACGAACCCGGTTCGACGATCCTGAAAAGCAGAGCTAGGATGCCTTCCGTTAGGGGAGGGCGTCCGGATGCTGTCGCGCCGGCAGATCGCCATGGGCCTCGGCCTGTGGGCCGCCGCGCCGTCGATCGGCGTGAGCCAGGACTTCGTGCCTCCCGCCGGTTCGCCCGATCCGCAGGACGACCCCGGCCTCGAAACCGGCACCGACCAGGCCCTGCGCATGACCGGCCCGGTGCGCGTCAACGATCGCGGCCCCTTCAACTTCGTGGTCGACACCGGGGCCAACCGCTCGGTGATCGCCGAGGAACGGGCCGCCGAGCTGGGCCTGCCGCCGGCCGGCCTGGTCAGCCTGCACGGCATCGGCGGGGTGGAGACGGTGCCGACCGTCCTGGTGGATCGTTTCGAGGTCGGCGCGCTGACCACCCGCGCCCTGCGGATGCCGGTGCTGCCGCGCCGGCGCCTGGGCGTCGACGGCCTGATCGGCCTGGACGCCCTGGACAAACGCCTGGTCGAGATGGATTTCCGGCGCGGGCGGCTAAGGCTGGCCCGGTCCCGTCCGAAGACGGTCGGCGTGTCGCGCCTGACCCAGGGCGTCGAGCGCCCCGGCCTGAGCGTGGCGGCGCGCTATCGCTTCGGCCAGCTGACCGTGGTGGACGCCCGGTCCGGGACCACCAACCTGACCGCCTTCATCGACTCCGGCTCGCAGGTGACGGTCGGCAACAGCGCGCTGCGCGACGTGGTGCGCCTGCGCCAGCTCGACATTCCCGACCTGAACCGCGTCGTGCCGATCTTCAGCGTGACCAGCCAGACCGCCTACGGCGAGTTCGCGGTGCTGCGCTCGCTCAGGCTCGGCGAAACCAGGCTGGTCAACCTGCCGCTGGTGTTCTCGGACCTGCACACCTTCGGCCTCTGGGGCCTGAACGACAGCCCGGCCCTGCTGCTGGGGATCGACACGCTGAGCCTGTTCGGCTCCGTCACCCTGGACTTCGGCCGCCACGAGGTGCTGTTCAACCCTTAGGCCGGTCAGGCGTGCGGGCGGCGGTCCTGCGTGTCGTGACGGGCGCGCGCGATCGCGTCGGGGCCAGGCCCCTCCTCCGCCGCCAGCCAGGCGTCGCGGATGCTGTGGGGCAGGCTGTCCCGCACCTTGGAGATCTGGCCCTCCGGCACGTGGCGCGACAGCACGCAGAACACCGCGCGGCAGGCCTCGACCGGATCGACCGGACGGGTGTCGGACAGCCAGCTCTGCACCTCGTCCACGAACTCGTCGAAGTCGCGCACGCGGGTCGGCTGCTTCTCCGGCTGGAACTGGTCGAAATAAACCCCGCGGACCAGCATGGGCAGCTCCTGGCCCAGGTGCGCGGCCAGCGGCACCGGCAGGCGGTCGCGCAGCTTGTGCAGCACCACCGACAGCACCTTCCAGGCCACCTTACGGTCGGGCCCGACCCGGGCCATGATCTCGTCCAGCCAGATGTTGGTGGTCTGGAGCGTCTTGTCGAAAACCTCGAGCCCGTTCGCGCTCATGACCGCACCTCCTGTACGCCTGGGACGCCCCGGCAACCGGGGTGGTGGAGGGCCTGTTCCTCAGCGGAACGGGACTTCCCTAGGCCCGCGGCCACGGCCCCGCTAGGATCGCGCCGCCGTCGCTCCGGAGGTCCCATGCGCGCGCTCGTCACCGCCGTCTGCCTGCTGCTGGCCGCCTGCGCCACGCGTCCGGCCGAGCCGAAGACCGATCCGCTGAACCCGGCCGCCGAGGCCTATGTGAAGCTGGTGCTAGAGATCGGCGAGCTGGAGCCGGGCTATGTCGACGCCTACTACGGCCCGCAGGCCTGGGCCGACGCCGCCAAGGCGGACAAGCGTTCGGCGCCCCAGCTGAAAGCCGAGGCCGACCGCCTGCTGGCGCAGGTCGAGGCGGTGAAGCCGGCGCGCCTCGATCCGATGGAGGCCCGTCGGCGCGCCTACCTGATCGCCCACCTGCAGTCCGCCCTCTTCCGCCTCGACATGATCGAGGGCGTGCGCAAGCCGTTCCAGGACGAGGCGCAGGCTCTGTTCGGCGTGCGTCCGGAGGTCAAGCCGCTGTCGGCCTACGATCCGGTGCTGGCCAGGGTCGACGCCCTGGTCCCCGGCGCCGGGCCGCTGGCCGAGCGGGTCGACGCCTTCAAGAGCCGCTACGTCATCCCCGCCGACCGGCTGGACGCGGTCATGCGCGCGGCCATCGCCGAGTGCCGCAAGCGCACCCTGGCCCACATCGCCCTGCCCGCCGACGAGAGCTTCACCCTGGAGTTCGTCACCGGCAAATCCTGGTCGGGCTACAACTGGTACAAGGGCGACGCCAAGAGCCTGATCCAGATCAACACCGACCTGCCGATCTTCATCGACCGCGCCGTCGATCTGGGCTGCCACGAGGGCTATCCCGGGCACCACACCTACAACGCCCTGCTGGAAGAGCGCCTGACCAAGGGCCGCGGCTGGGTCGAGTTCTCGGTCTATCCGCTCTACAGCCCGCAGTCGTTCATCGCCGAGGGCAGCGGCAACTACGGCATCGACCTGGCCTTCCCGGGCGAACAGCGCACCCGCTTCGAGGCCGAGGTGCTCTATCCGCTGGCCGGGCTCGATCCGAAGACGGCCAGGGCCTACGCCGACCTGCGCGACGCCATGCGCGAACTCGACGGCGCGCGCACCACCATCGCGGCCATGTACCTGGACGGAAAGATCGACCGCGAGACGGCGATCGCCCTGACCCAGAAGTACAACCTGATGTCGCGCGCCCGCGCCGAGCAGCGGGTCGCCTTCACCGACGGCTACCGCAGCTACGTCATCAACTACGGCCTGGGCCAGGACATGGTCCGCGCCCATGTCGAGAAGGCCGGGCCGGACCAGACCGCGCGCTGGAAGGCGATGGAGACCCTTTTGTCCGAACCGGCCCTGCCGTCGGAGCTCTAGCCCTTAGCGGCAGCCGCAGCCGCCGGCGCGGACCGTGACGCCGGCCCGGGCCGAGGCGGTCGCGCGCGCGCCGGCGATCACCACCACCCGGCTGCGGCTGAGATAGACGTTCGGTTCGCCGCCCACGCCCCCGGCCGCGCCGCCGCCGAAGAAGCCGGGCTCGAGCCGCACGACGGCGACGGCGTCGACGTCCTCGGGACGGTCCATGACGGCGGGAATGTCGGCGCTCGCATCGCCCGAGCGGGTGGTGCGCACGTCCGCGCCGCAGACCGTGCGGCCCACCGAGGTGTCGGCGCACGGGGCCTCGCCGGAGCGCACGGTGCGCTCGCCGGCGGCGACGGGCGCGGCGGCGAGGGCGGCGAGGATCAGGCTGGCGGCGAAGATGCGGGTCATGCCGCCATGGTTAACGCACGGGCCGCACACGCAACCCCCTGCGCGCGGCAGGGGAATTCAGGCTCCTGGAGCCTTCCCGTTTCGAATGGAACCATTCGAAACGGATCAGAAGGCTCCACCCTTTGAATTTGAGCGCGATGGCCGCCGAAACCGGCGACCACTTTCGGCTATCGCGCTCAGAAGTCGACCGCCAGGCCCTTGCGCTCCCAGTCGTTGAAGCGGGTCGGCTCCAGGCCGCTGGGGCCGCCGTCCTCGGGCGGCAGCTCGGGCTCGGCCGCGCGGCGGGCGGCGGCTTCTTCCAGGGCGCGGCGGGCGGCCGGGGTCAGCGCCTTGC
>NZ_JAAIVC010000065.1 GCF_010975005.1 Caulobacter sp. 17J65-9
GCGCCCGCCCAGCCGGCGCGGGCCGAGCGCGCCCCCGCTCCGGCGGCGCGGCCGAAGACGGCCTCCTTCCTGGCCGGTGACCTGACCTTCACGGGGACCCTGTCCGGCGACGGCGACGTGCACCTGGGCGGGCCGTTCGAGGGCGAGGTGCGCGCGCAGAACGTGACGGTGGGCGCCGGCGGCCGGGTCGACGGGACGGTCAAGGGCCGGCGGATCGAGGTGCTGGGCCAGGTGAAGGGCGCCCTGATCGCCGACGAGGTGCGCGTGCGCCTCAACGCCCAGGTCGAGGGCGACGTGACCAGCGACAGCTTCACCCTGGAAGCCGGCGCCCGGTTCGAGGGCATGAGCCGGCGCAAGCCGGCCTAGGCGGCTGAACGACCTGTGAGCGGGGTCGGGGCCGCAGGAGCCGGCCCCGACCGCCGACGATCCAAAGCTCGGCGGAGCGGACCCGCGGGGGCGGCCGGCTGCGGCGTCCGACCTGGTCCGCCGCGTCAGGATTACGGCGTTCGTCCACTCGCGTTCGGGGGTGACCTGGGGCAAGCTCGGCGGGTGTACCGGGGGATCACATGAAGCAGTTCGCGTTCATCGCCGTCGCGGCCTTTGTCTGCGCCGGGCCGGCTTCGGCGGAAGAGGCCCTCAACCTGGTGTGCCAAGGGACGGCTCGATACTCAGTGTCGGAGAGCACCAGCATCTCGACTGGCTACGGCAACCCTTCGGCCTCCGCTTCGACGAGCCGCACCGAGCGATCCGACGAGCGGATGCGCATCCAGCTCGACGGCCCCGCCGGCCGTGTGAAGCCCCCTCGCGCCATCGTTCCCGGCCTCAGCAGCGGCGACCAGGACGGCTGGTGGCCCCTGACCGACCTCACCGTGACTGAAGACCGGATCGAGGGCCGGTTCCGCTTCAACATGCTCTACAAGCCCCGCTTCGTCATCGACCGCCGGACCGGCGACATCGACCTGAAGAGCCTCGACATCGGCTTCAACGGCACGTGTGAGCGCGCCGCCGAGGAGCCGAAGGCGCGCAAGTTCTGACGGTGTGATTGGTGCCGGTTGCCGGAATCGAACCAGCGACCTTCTGATTACAAATCAGCTGCTCTACCAACTGAGCTAAACCGGCCCGGGGCGGTTTATGCCGCCGCCGGGTCGCGGGCGCAACGGCGGGTCAGCCCTCTTCGCCGTCCAGGGTGAAGCCGGCCTTGAGGATCACCTGGTAGTGGCAGGGCTCGCCGTCCTTCACGTGGCCGCGGATCTGCACGACCTCGAACCAGCGCAGGTTGCGCAGCGTCTTGTCGGCCCGCTTGATCGCGCCGCAGATCGCATCCTCGAGGCCCTTCTGCGACGAGCCGGCGAGCTCGACGATCTTGTAGACGTGGTCGGACATCCGTTCCTCCGGAGAGCTGGCTCAGGCGGTCCGCAGCGGCTTCAGCGCCTCGGCCCAGCGCTTCAACTCCGCAAGCGCGGTCTTGGCCGAGGTCTCGTGCATCTCGGTGGGCTTGAAGCCGCCGGCCGGGTCCATGTGCTGGGCGAACATCGGGATCACCACCGCCTCGACCAGCGGCACGACCTTGAGCGTGGTCAGCAGCTGCTTGGTGATCTGCACCCCGCGCAGGCCGCCGGAGACGCCGCCGTAGCTGACGAAGGCCGCCGGCTTGAAGTTCCACTCGCGGTAGACGTAGTTCAGCGCGTTCACCAGCGAGGCGGGCGGGCCGTAATTGTGCTCGGGCGTGACGAAGACGTAGGCGTCGGCGGCGTGCACGCTCTCCGCCCAGGCCTTGGTGTGGGCGTGCTGATAGGCCTGCTTCATCGGGTGGTTGGGCTCGTCCAGCACCGGCAGGTTGAAGTCGGCCAGGTCGACCAGGTGGGCGTCGAAGCCGCCGTGCTGGAGCGCCAGTTCGTGAAACCAGCCGGCGATGGCCGGGCCGACCCGGCCGGGGCGCGTGCTGGAGATGAGGGTGTGAAGCCTGGGGCGCATGTCCTGAACTCCTGCCCCCGGCGCCACTAAGCGCGCGTCCGGGGGCGGCTCAAGGAACGGATGCGTGAGCCGGCTGGTTATGGCTCAGCTTCGGAAACCGGGGGCAGGATCCATGACGCGTTGGATTGCGATCGCGACGGCGGCCCTGGTGACGGGCGCGGCGGGCGGCGCGGCGGCGAAGGACGTCCCGGACGGCGGCCTGACCGTCCAGGAGGTCGCCGACTGGCTGGGCGCGCAGGGCTACAAGGCCGACCTGGAGAAGGTCGAAGGCGAGACGCACGTCTCCAGCGCCGCCGAAGGCGTGAACTTCGACATCTACATGTACGACTGCAAGGACGACGGGCGCTGCTCGGCCCTCCAGTTCAGCGCCGGCTTCGACCTGACCGACGGCACGGACCTGGACACGGTCAACAGCTGGAACAAGGCGAACCGCTACGTCAAAGCCCACCTGGACGAGACGAAGGACCCGTTCTTCCAGTACGACGTCAATCTCAGTCCGGGCGGCACCTACGAGGCGCTGGACGACGACTTCGGCGTCTGGCTGATGCAGCTGCCCAAGATCAAGGCCCAGATCGACTGGTGAGCAGGGCGCGCCGCCGCCCCCAGATTGACCTGCGGCCGCCGGTCGCTCAACCTCCCCGCGACACGGGGAGGGAAACCCATGAAACGCGTGATGGCGGCCGCTACGGCGGCCCTGGTGCTGTGCGCTGCGAACGGCGCGGCGGCGAAGGACATTCCGGCCGCCGGCATCTCCGCCCAGGAACTGGTCGGCTGGCTGAAAGCCAAGGGAATGAAGGCCGAGGTGACGAAGTCGGACGACGGTTCAGTCTACGTCTCGACCGCCGACCAGGGCATCAATTTCGACATCGACCTGTACGACTGCGACGCCGGACGTTGCCGGGCGATCCAGTTCAGCATGAGCTTCGACCTGAAGGACGGCCTGAGCCTGAGCAAGGCCAACACCTGGAACCGCGAGAAGCGCTATCTGAAGCTCTATCTCGACGACCAGAACGACCCGATCTTCCAGTACGACATGAACGTCGCGCCGGGCGTCACCTACGAGGCGTTGGACGACACGTTCGCCACGTGGACGGGATTCATTCCCAGCGTTCTCGAATACATCGACTGGTGAGGAACCGGCCCGGGCGGGCGCCGTTGATCGGCCGCGTCCGCCCGGAGTGTTCCCGTGAACCGTGCCTCTCTCAGCCTGCTGGCGGCCCTTGCGGCCGTGTCCCTCGCCACGACGGCCTGCGGGCCGAAGAAGCACGAGAAGACCGTCGACACCTCCGCTGAGCCGAGCCCGAACGAGTCGGCGGCGCCTGCCGTGACCACGGCCGCGCCGCCCGTCACCCCGGCGGCGGCGCCGATGGACAAACAGCTCGACGACTATCTGAAGTCCGGCCAGACGGGCGAGCGCGCCTTCCAGTTCCAGGCCCTGGTCTTCACGCCGCGTGGCGAGCTGGGGCAGAACCCGAATTTCAGCCCGACCAGTCTGGCGGCGGTGCTCAACGCCTATCCTCAGGCGCGCCTGCAGATCCGCGGCTTCGCGGCGCCGGGCCAGCCGGCGAAGGTCGGGAGCGATCACGCCGCCAAGGTGGCGCAGGCGCTGATCCAGTCGGGGGTGGACGCCAAACGCGTGACCAGCGCCGGCGCGGTCGCCGCCAGCCCCGCCGAGGCCCGGGTCGACCTGGTCGTCACGCCCTGACGTATCCGTAGAAACACGCACGCCGCCCGAGCGCCGGGCGAACCAACTCCAGACGCCGGCCGTTTTCCCGTCCGGGGGCAGGCGGAGACTCATGCTCTCGAAGCGACGTTCCGTCCGCGCCAGGGCCGAACCGGAGATCGGGGCTGCGCCCCCGGGCTGGCCGCGCACGCGCGACGCCCTGGCCCGACAGTGCTTCGATCTCGCCGGCGTGGTGCTGCTGGCGATCGACGCCGACGGGGTCGTGCGCGACGTCAATCTCAAGGGCGAGGAGCTGCTGGGCGCGCCGCGCGAGGCGATCGTGGGGCGGCCCTGGATCGAGACCTACCTGCCGCAGGAGAACCGCGCGGCGGCCGGGCGACTGCTGGCCGACGTCGTGGCCGGGCGGCGCGAAATGCCGGCGCAACAGGAGGCCGACGTGCTTGCGGCCGAGGGGAAGCGCCGGCGCATGGTCTGGCGCTCCACGCCGCTGCGCGACCGCAAGGGCCGCGTGATCGGCGTGCTGAATTCCGGCGAGGACGTCACCGACGCGCGCGCGGCCGAGTGCGAGCTGGAGGACACCCGCGAGAACCTGCGCCTGGCCCAGGCCGCCGGCGGGGTCGGGGTCTGGTGGTGGGACGCCCGCACCGACCGCCTGCACAACAGCGAGGAATTGCTGCGCCTGTGGGGCCTGCCCCCGCACGCCAAACTGACCGCCGAGCAGCAGTTCGCCATGATGCATCCGGCCGACCGCGACCGGGCGCACGCCGCCTACACCGCGGCGCTGAACGGCTCGGGCAAGACGTACTGGACCGACTATCGGGTGATGCGCGACGACGGCGGCGTGGTCTGGCTGGCCGCGCGCGGCGAGGTGGTGCGCGACGTCTCGGGTCGGATCCGCGGCATGCGCGGGGTCAGCTTCGACGTCACCGCCCTGAAGACCGCGCAGTTGGCGGTGGTGGAGAGCGAGCAGCGGTTCGGCGAACTGGCCGACGCCGCGCCCATGCTGGTCTGGCTCTCCCGGCCGGACAAGAGTTGCTACTGGTTCAACAAGCGCTGGCTGGAGCTGACCGGCCAGAGCCTGGGCGAGCAGCTGCTGAAGGACTGGACGCAGGTGGTGCATCCGGAGGATCGCGCCCGGGCGGTCGAGACCTACGAAGGCGCCTTCGACCGGCGCGAGACCTACCGGATGCAGTACCGCCTGCTGAGCCGCGACGGCTCGTGGCGCTGGATCGACGAGACCGGCGCGCCGCACTACGGGCCGGACGGCCTCTTCCTGGGCTATGTCGGCGCCGGCGCGGACGTCACCGAGCTGAAGGAGGCGGTCGAGGGCTGGCGCGACAGCGAACTGCGCTTCCGGGCGTTTTCGGAATCCACCCGCGACGTGTGCTGCTGGATGGCCGACGCCGGGACCGGGCGGGTCACCTACGCCAACCCGGCGTTCGAGATCATGTTCGGCTGGCCGCGTCAGGCCCTCTACGACGATCCGGACTTCTTCGTCCGGCACGCCCATCCCGACGACACCGCGGCGGTGCGGGCGGCGCTGGCCGGCGTGCGCAGGGGCGATCCCCAGGTGCTCGAGTACCGTTTCATCCGCGAGGACGGCGGGGAGCGGGTGCTGAGCGAGAACGTGTTCCCGGTCCCTGACGACACCGGGAAGCTGTGCTGGTTCGGCGGCATCACCCGCGACGTGACCGAGGCGCGCGCGGCCGAGGAAGCGCTGCGCTACAGCGAGAAGAAGTTCAGGAGCTTCGCCGACCACGCCGAGGAGGTGGTCTGGCTGATCGACTCCCGGGCGCGGCGGCTGGACTATGTGAACCCCGCCTACGAGCGGGTGTGCGGCGACCGGCGGGCGAACTTCCTGGCCCACGTCGGCCATTGGCGCAGCCTGGTGGCGCCAGAGGACCTGAAGGCCTTCACCGGGGCGATCGACCGGGCCATGCGCGGCGAGAAGGTCCGCATCCGCTTCCATATCGTGCGCCCCGACGATGGCGCGCGCCGGGTGCTCGAGACCGCCATGTTCCCGCTGTTCGACGAGGACAACCGGCTACGCTGGTTCGGCGGCCTGAGCCGCGACGTCACCGAGGCGGTCGAACAGAGCGAGGAGCTGGAGCGCCGGGTGGCCGAGCGCACCGCCGAGCTGGAGGCCAGCGTCGAGCGCCGCCACAAGGCCGAGGCGGCCCTGGCCCAGGCCCAGCGCATGGAGACGGTCGGCCGGCTGACCGGCGGCATCGCCCACGACTTCAACAACCTGCTGACGGTGATCATCGGCGCCCTGGACATGATCCAGCGCAAGCCCGACCCGGACCGGGTGCAGCGGCTGGGCGGGGCGGCCCTGGAGGCGGCCCGGCGTGGCGAGCGGCTGGCCCGACAGATGCTGGCCTTCTCGCGCCGGCAGGAGCTCAAGCTGGAGCGAGCGGACCTGCACGCCCTGATCGCCCGGATCGAGCCCATACTGCGCGGCGCGGTCAGCGAGGCGACGCCGCTCAGGCTGGAGGTCGATCCCGACCTGGGCGCGGGCGTGATCGACGCGGGCCAGCTGGAGGCGGCCCTGCTGAACCTGGTGGTCAACGCCGGCGAGGCGGTTTCCGACGGCGGCGAGATCCGGGTGCGGGCCTCGCGCGTCAGGCTGGCCGAGGGCGAGGTCCCCGACCTGCCGGCCGGCGACTACGCCGTAATCGCCGTCGAAGACACCGGTCGGGGCATGACGCCGGAGGTCGCCGCCCACGCCTTCGACCCGTTCTTCACCACCAAGGAGGTGGGCAAGGGCACGGGGCTGGGCCTGGCCCAGGTCTACGGCCTGGCCCGGCAGCTGTCGGGGACCATCACGGTCGACAGCGCGCCCGGGCGGGGCACGACGATGCGCCTCTACGTGCCGGCCGCCGACGGGGCCGCCGAGGCCGAGCCGGCCGCGGAGCTGGAGGACGCGCGACCGCTGGAGAAAGGCTGCAGCGTGCTGCTGGTCGAGGACGATCCCGGCGTGCGCGAGGTGGCCGAGGCCCTGCTGCACGACATGGGCTGCGAGGTGGTCAGCGCCCCGGACGGGCCGACCGCGCTCCAGCGGCTGGAGCAGACGCCCGAGGTTCAGCTGCTGCTCAGCGACGTGGTCATGCCCGGCGGCATGAGCGGGGTCGACCTGGCCGACGCGGTGAAGGCGAAGCGCCCGGACCTGAAGGTGATCCTGGCCACCGGCTACGCCAGCGACCGGCTGGAGGGCGCCGAAGGCCGCTGGCCGGTGCTGCACAAGCCCTATGACGCGCGGGAACTGCGCGCCGAACTGCGCCGGGTGCTGCGCTAGGGCCTCACGGCCCGCCGGCGGCGTCGAACTTCGAGAACTGCTGGGTGCTGTGGCAGTCGGCGCAGGCCGGGGCGGGACAGGCGCGCTGGGCGAGGTTCAACCGGCCGGCCAGCGCCTTCAGGTCGGCCGGCGCGGCTAGGTCTGCGGTGGTCAGGCCGAAGTGCTCGACGGCGAAGTTGCAGGGCGCGATGCGGCCCTGTTCGTCGATGAAGAGGAAGCGGTCCGCCACCCGGCAGTCGGCGATCGGCAGCGGCAGGTCAAGCGTGGTCTCGCGGATCCGTTCCAGATAGGCCGGTCCGCCCAGCAGGCGCGTGGGCGCAATCTCGCGACGCAGCGCCGGCAGGCTGGCGGCCAGGGCCTCGACGTCGGCGGGCCGGAGCCGGTTTTCTGGGAAGAACTCCGGCCGGTCGCGGCCGCCCAGCTGGTTGAAGCTGATCTCGTCGACGCCCCAGTCGGCCAGGGTGCGGCACAGCTCGCCGAAACGGGCGACGTTGCCGCGCATCAGCACCACGTTGGCCCGCACCTTCAGCCCGGCGTCGGCCGCGGCCCGCTCGGCGACCAGTTGACGGACGCCGCTCTCCAGCTTGGCGAATGCGCCCGGCCAGCCGCGCATGGCGTCGTGAAAGTCGGCGAAGCCGTCGATACTGACGGTGACCTCGCGATAGTGCTCCAGAAGGTGCGCCCGGCTGCGGGCCGAGGCCAGGGTCGTGCCGTTGGTGGTGGTGCTGATCTCCAGGCCCCGCGCGCGGGCCCGGCGGGTCAGCGCGTCCAGCGGCTTCCACAGCAGCGGCTCGCCGCCCAGCCAGCTCAGCAGCACCGGATGGCCGGTCAGCGCGCGCCAGTCGCCGAGCAGGTCGACGACGCGCGCGACCTCGGCCGGATCGGCCTGGCTGCGGGCCAGCGGCAGACGCTTGTCGTACGCACAGAAGGGACAGCTGAGGTTGCAGCTGTCCAGCACGCGCCAGACGACGATCATGTCGGCCTCCGCTCAGGCCGGGACGCGTTCGGCGTGCAGGTCGTAGGCGGCGGCCACTGCGCGTACGTCGGCCAGGGCGCGGTCGGTCAGCATGCGGCCGTCGCGATAGACCGGCTTCAGCAGGTTGGTCCCGCCGTCCAGCGGCTGGAAGCGCTCGGCGTCGACCGGCACGGTGCGCCAGCCGTCGTGGCGGAAGCTCAGGCCCAGCAGGCCGCGCTTGGAACGCTTGCCGGCGTCGGTGACCGGGTCCTTGAACACGTCGCGCCAGCGGCCGTCGACCTCGGCGGCCGAGGTCTTGTAGGCGAACTTCTGGGTGTCGCGGTCCAGCCGCTGCAGCAGGGCCCCGCCCATGCCGAAGGCCAGGTTCGAGGCGCTGAAGCCGTCGGCGACGATGCGCTCCAGGATGGCGCGGATGCTGACCGGATCGACCCCGTCGCCCTGGATCACCCGCACGTGGTTCAGCACCCGATAGCCCTTGCTGTTCGTCGTCGTGCCGAAGCGCTCGGCCAGCAGGGCCAGGGTCTGGGCCACGATGGTGACCGGATCGCCGCTGTCGGGACGCACGACCAGCGTCGCGCCGCTGTCGATCACCTTCTGGCGCAGGACCTCGCCCCAGAGATGCTCGACCGCATTGAAGATGTCGTAGCTGTCCGACACCACGGCGAAGATCCCGCCGGGCCTGCCGAACTGGGCGACCATGTTGGCGTAGACGTCGACCTCGTGCTCGCGGCCCCAGCTGGTGATGGTGGAGTGCTCGGCGGCCGGAATGCTGAACCCGGCCATGGGCTCGTTGTAGAGCCGGCGCGCCGCCAGGATGGCGGACAGGGTGTCGGTGCCCTTGAAGTTGACCAGGTGGGCCAGGCCGCCGAGCGCGGCGGAGGCGTCGCTGGAGACGCCCCGCGCGCCGAAGTCATGCAGCTTGAACGGCAGCTCGCCCAGCGGATCGTCGGCGGTGCGGACGAGAGCGTCCAGGATGGCCTGGCGCGCGTGCCAGCTGATGGTCGCGACCGTCACCGGATACCAGACCCGCAGCAGGGCGGTCTCGACGTAGCTGGGCAGCCACCAGAAGTCGGGATCGGTGTTGATCACCGTCATCATGGCGTTGTGCGTCGGCACGACCGCGCCTTCGTCGATCGCGCGGATCTCCAGCGGCAGGCGCCCGCCGTGGCGATCGATCAGCAGCTCCCAGCCGGCCCGGTTGAACGGCAGGCCGTGGGCGGGCAGCAGCTCGGCCGCCTCCTCGACGTGGGCGCGGGTGACCGGGGTGCAGAACTCCTGCTTCAGGATCGCCTGCAGGCCGAAGAACTGGGTGCGGTCGTAAAGCCCGCCGCGGCTCTCGGCGTAGGAGAACATCCGCTGCGTGCGCGGCGGGTACTGCAGGTGATGGCTGGTCTTGTAGCTGTCGGTGTTGAGGATCGGATTGATCATGACGTGAAGCTCCTTCGCGTCGGGGGGAGGCGGTCGGGGTCTGTCCCCTTCGCCTTTCGGAATGGCTCGGCCGTCAGGCCGCGCCCAGGAAGTGCTCGAGGATGAAGAAGTGATCCTCGAACAGGTGGCTGCGCATGCGCCGCGCCTCAGCCACCGGGATCCAGCGGGCGCGCACGGCGTCGTCGCCGCCGCGCACCGCCGGCAGCGGGCCGGCCGGGAAGTCGAAGTGGAAGGCGTGGGTGATGGTGCGCCCGCGCATCGACCGGTAGGGGTGGTCGAACACCGCCCGGCCCTTGAGGCTGCCGCGCAGCACCGGGGCGGGGATCTTCAGCCGGGTCTCTTCGCGCAACTCGCGCACGGCGGCGTCCAGGGTGGTCTCGTCCTGGTCGACGAAGCCGCCGGGAAGCGCCCACAGGCCGCGGCCGGGCTGGGCCTTGCGCTTGACCATCAGCACGTGGCCGGAGTGGACCACGACCGCGTCGGCGGTGACGAAGGTCGGCGGGTAGGGGGCCGCCGCCCAGGCCGCCTTGTAGCTCTCGACGTGGCGGAACTCCTCGGCCACGTGGGCGAAGGCCTCGGTGGTGCGGAAGGCGGCTAGCATGCCGAACACGGCTGGCGGCACGTTGGCCTCGACCAGGCGCAGCGCGCCAGCGTCTTCCGAGAACAGGTGGCGGCGCAGGTCGGTGGCCGACAGCATGGCCGTCTGGTCCAGCTCGATCCGCTCCCACTGCGGGAAGGCGGCCAGGTACTGGCTGGAGGCGTCCTTGTCGTGGCCGACCAGGGCGATGGACGCGGCGCCGCTCTCGCCGTGTTGAGCCGGACGGCCGTCCTCCTCGACGGCGGCGGCGACCTGGTCCTGGACCTCGGCCACCCAGGCGGTCTCGTTGTAGAGGTGGTCGACCAGCGGGCGCACGATCAGCCGCTCGGCCTCGGCGCCCAGGGCGGCGCGGATCATCACCGCGCGCTCTTCATAGGTCCACGGATTGCGGGCGCTGCGCGGCGCGTCGGCCGAACCGATCAGCACGACGGCCCGCTCGCCCAGATCGAGGGCGCGGCGCAACACCGCCAGATGGCCGAGGTGGAAGGGTTCGAACCGTCCGATGCAGACGGCGTAGTCGAAGCGCGGCATGAGGCTCCCTCATGGGCAGATGTAAGGCCCGGTCTCCCCGGACAGCCGAGGTGTAGACCCGCGTTCGGCGACAGGCAAGCGGGCCTCGCGCGCGGGCGCGAGTCCGGCCAAGCTGGCGCGGAAATCGTAGGAGTGTCGCCGTGAAATCCTGGATCGCCTTGCTGCGCGGCGTGAACGTCGGCGGCCATCGCAAGGCGCCGGCGGCGGAGCTGCGCGTGCTGCTGGCCGAGATGGGCTTTTCCGAGCCGCGCTCGCTGCTGGCCAGCGGCAACCTGGTGTTCGGGGCCGAGGGCGCGACGGCCGGCGAGCTGGAGCGCAGGCTCGAGGCCGGCTTCGCCGAGCGGATGGGCCTTGAGACCGACGTCATGGTCCGCAGTCCCGAGGACTGGGACGCGGCGATCGCGGCCAATCCGTTTCGGGCGGAGGCGGAGAAGGAGCCCTCGCGCACCTTCGTCCTGGCGCTGAAGTCGGCCCCCACGGCGGCTCAGATCGCCGCCCTGAAGGCCGCCGTCGCGGGCTGGCCCGAACAGGTTGAGGTGGTCGGGCGCGAGGCCTTCCTGGTCTATCCGAACGGGGCGGGGACCTCGAAGCTGACCAACGCCCTGATCGATCGCAAGCTCGGGACCCGCGGCACGGCGCGCAACTGGAACACCACGCTGAAGCTGCGGGCGATGGTCGGGCGCTAGCGCCTGTTGATCGTGCGGATCGCCTGCAGGGCCTGGGCGGGGCCCGCCACGAAGTTCGGCGTCGGCGGCTGTTCGCCGTCACACACGACCCGCGCCATGAATTCGAACGCGCTTCGCGGCTTGATGGGCGCCGCCGGGTTTTGGGGCAGGATGACGACGACCCCGCCGCCTTCGTCATAGGCGTAAGTCCCCAGTTCCGTGGTGGTCCGGGCCTGGCAGGCGATGTTCAGATGCGTCAGGGAATACACGACGTCCCGCCCGTCGATGGAGCTGGGCGGATCCAGCACGAGCAGGGTCCAGACGTCCGCGGTCTCGCCGGCCTTCTTCGACTGGTCGAGGACCAGGAACCACCCGCCGCCGTTGCCCATGCTGATCCCTTGCAGGCGCCCGCTCGGCAGGGGCGGCGCCTGGGGCTCGGCCACCGCCGGCTGTGCGGCGAAGACGGACGCGACGGCGAGGGCGGCGAGGGCTTTCATGACCGGGCTTCTTCAAGGCTCGGGTTTGCGTCTAGCTTGAGCGTGCCGGCCGGGGAAGCGCGCGCGCCCAAGGCCGTAACAAACGTCGCCGCTCCGCCTCGCTCGTTGTTTCCACGGTCGGCGCCCGCCGCAGGCTTTAGGGAAGCGGCGGGACGTGCGGTTTCGAGCAAGGAGCGGACCCTGTTACGCCTTGTAACCTAAGGGTTTGCCGCGGAAATATCGGCCGAACCGCATGGGCCGGAAGGTCGCAGTCTCGGGCCGAAACCCGATCTGGCGGAGACCTCGGGCCGGGCTATAGTCCTTGCGGGGCCGCTGGAGACCGAGATGCCGAGCAGCCTGAGTTACGTCCGCGGCCCAGCCGAGCCCGCGCTGTCCGACCTGACCATCGGCCAGGCCCTGGCCCGCGCGGCCGAGCGCTGGGGCGACCAGGAGGCGCTGGTCTCGGTCCACCAGGGCGTGCGCCTGACCTGGCGCGAGCTGCGCGAGAAGGCGCAGCAGGTGGCCGCCGGCCTGCTGGCGCTGGGCCTGGAGGCCGGCGACCGGATCGGGATCTGGTCGCCCAACAACGCCGAATGGGTGCTGACCCAGTTCGCCGCGGCCGAGGCCGGGCTGATCCTGGTCACGGTCAATCCGGCCTACCGTCAGTCGGAGCTGGAATACACGCTCAACAAGGTGGGCGTCAGCGCGCTGGTCGTGGCCGAACGGTTCAAGACCAGCGACTACGTGGCCATGGTCGAGGCCCTGTGCCCGGCCGTCGCCGACGAGTGTCCGGGCGAGCTGTTCTGCGAGCGGGCGCCGGACCTGCGGGCGGTGATCAAGATCGGCGGCGAGCCCCGGCCCGGCTGGCTGCGCTTCGACGACCTGGCGGCGCTGGGCGGACCCGCCCACCGCGAGGCGCTGACCCGTATCGCCGCGCGCATCTCCAGCGCCGACCCGGTCAACATCCAGTTCACCAGCGGCACCACCGGCCAGCCCAAGGGCGCCACCCTCAGCCACCGCAACATCCTGAACAACGGCTTCTTCGTCGGCCGCGCCCAGGGCTTGGGGGAGGGCGACCGGCTGTGCGTTCCGGTTCCGCTCTACCACTGCTTCGGCATGGTGATGGCCAACCTGGCCTGCCTGACCCACGGGGCGACCATGGTCTATCCGGCCGATGCCTTCGAACCCGGCGCGGTGCTGGCGGCGGTGGAGAAGGAGCGCTGCACGTCGCTGTACGGCGTGCCGACCATGTTCATCGCCGAGCTGGCGCATCCGGAGTTCGACCGGTTCGACCTGTCCAGCCTGCGCACCGGGGTGATGGCCGGCGCGCCCTGTCCGGTGGAGGTCATGCGCCAGGTGATCGGGCGCATGCACATGGCCGACGTCACCATCGCCTACGGCATGACCGAGACCAGCCCGGTCAGCTTCCAGTCCTCGCCGGCCGATCCGGTGGAGCGGCGGGTCTCGACCATCGGCCGGGTGCAGCCGCACCTGGAGGTGAAGGTGGTCGACGCCGACGGGAACATCGCCGCGCGCGGCGAGCCGGGCGAGCTGTGCACCCGCGGCTATTCGGTGATGCTGGGCTACTGGGACGATCCGGAGCGGACCGCCGAGGCGATCGACGCCGACGGCTGGATGCACACCGGCGACCTGGCCGTCATCGACTTCGAGGGCTACGGCAACATCGTCGGGCGGCTGAAGGACATGGTCGTGCGGGGCGGCGAGAACGTCTATCCGCGCGAGGTCGAGGAGTTCCTCTACCGCCATCCCAAGATCGAGGACGTCGCCGTGGTCGGCGTGCCGGACAGCAAGTACGGCGAGGAGATCTGCGCCTGGATCCGGCTGAAGCCCGGCGAGGCGATGACCGAGCTGGAGGTGGCCGAGTTCTGCCGCGGCCAGATCGCCCACTACAAGGTCCCGCGCTATGTGCGCTTCGTGGACGCCTTCCCGATGACGGTGACCGGCAAGGTGCAGAAGTTCCTGATCCGCGAGGCGATGATCGAGGAGCTGGGCGTGGACGTGGCGCGGACGGCGTAACCTAAGATCCTCCCCCTTTGGGGGAGGGGGACCGCGAAGCGGTGGAGGGGGCTCGTCCTGGCGCGACGGAAGCCGCGCGCTCCGCTGGAGCCCCCCTCGGCGGCTTCGCCGCCTGCTCCCCCCAGCGCTCCGCTCGGGGGGAGATCTGGCGGCGGGCTTCCGCCCCCGGCCTCGCGCCACTATACCGGGCGGCTCTCAGCTCCCACGGACGCCATGGCCCGCATTCTCGTCACCTCGGCCCTGCCTTACATCAACGGCATCAAGCACCTCGGCAATCTGGCCGGGTCGATGCTGCCGGCCGACGTCTATGCGCGCTTCCAGCGGGCCCGCGGGCACGAGGTTCTGTACATCTGCGCCACCGACGAGCACGGCACGCCGGCCGAGCTGGCCGCCGCCGCCGCCGGCCAGGACGTGCGCACCTACTGCGACGAGCAGCACGTCATCCAGAAGCAGGCCGGCGAGGCGTTCGGCCTGTCGTTCGACTGGTTCGGCCGTTCGTCCAACCCGCCGAACCACCGCCTGACCCAGGCCTTCGCCGAGGCGCTGGAGAAGAACGGCCTGATCGAAGAGCGCGTCGACCGGATGATCTATTCGATCGACGACAAGCGCTTCCTGCCCGACCGCTACGTCGAGGGCACCTGCCCGCACTGCGGCTATCCGAAGGCGCGCGGCGACCAGTGCGACAACTGCGGGCGGCTGCTGGACCCGACCGACCTGCAGGACCCGTACTCGACCGTGTCGGGTTCGAAGAACCTGGAGGTGCGCGACACCCGCCACCTGTACCTGTTGCAGACCAAGGTCGAGGACAAGATCCGCGCCTGGCTGGACTCCAAGACCGAGTTCGCCAGCCTGGCCCGCTCGATCGGCTACAAGCACCTCGACGAGGGCCTGATCGACCGCGGCATCACCCGCGACCTGGCCTGGGGCATCCCGATCACCCAGGGCGGCTTCCCGCGCCCGGGCTTCGAGGACAAGGTGTTCTACGTCTGGTTCGACGCGCCGGTGGAATACATCGGCGCGACCGTCGAATGGGCCGAGGCCACGGGCGCCGACTGGAAGCGCTGGTGGCGGCTGGACGAGGGCGCCGGCGACGTCCGCTACGTCCAGGTGATGGGCAAGGACAACGTCGCCTTCCACACGGTCAGCTTCCCGGCCACCATCCTGGGCTCGGGCGAGCCGTGGAAGACGGTCGACGTGCTGAAGGCCTTCAACTGGCTGAACTGGTACGGCGGCAAGTTCTCGACCTCGCAGAACCGCGGCGTGTTCATGGACCAGGCGCTGGACCTGCTGCCGGCCGACTACTGGCGCTGGTACCTGACCGCCTACGCGCCGGAGCACTCCGACACCGCCTTCACCTGGGAGCAGTTCCAGGCGGCCACCAACAAGGACCTGGCCGACGTGCTGGGCAACTTCGTCAACCGCATCCTGAAGTTCACCGAGACCCGCTTCGACGGCGTGGCGCCGGACGGCGGCGAGGCCGGGCCGCTGGAGGAGAAGCTCTACGCCGACGTCTCCGAGGCGCTGAAGGAAGCCGCCGACCAGTTCGAGGCCATGGAGTACCGCAAGGCGGCGCAGGCCGTGCGCCGGTTGTGGGTGCTGGGCAACGAGTATCTGACCGAGGCCGCGCCGTGGACGGCGATCAAGACCGACCGCGACCGCGCCGCCGTGGTGGTGCGCACCGGCCTGAACCTGGTCGCCCTGTTCGCCGCCGTCAGCCAGCCGATCCTGCCCTTCGCCTCGGTCGCCATCGGCGGCGGGGTGGGCCTGGAGCTGCCGCTGCCCTGGCCGAGCGCGGACGGGAAGGCGGAGCTGACGAAGCTTGCGCCGGGGACGCCGGTGAAGGCGCCCGACGTGCTGTTCAAGAAGATCGACGACGCCATGGTGGCGGAGTGGGCGGAGCGCTTCGGCGGGGCGGAAGCGGCTTAAACGCTGCGCGCCTTCCTTCTCCCCTTGCGGGAGAAGGTGGCCGGCGGAGCCGGCCGGATGAGGGGTGCCTGCGCCTAGGGGGCCGGATGAGGAGCGGGTGCGCGCCAGACGGTTCAGGCGTCGCGCCGACACCCCTCATCCGACGCGCTCCGCGCGCCCCCTTCTCCCGCAAGGGGAGAAGGGGAGTTTCTGCTTTACTGCGCCGGCGTCAGCGGGCCCTGCCAGAGCTGCAGCGCTCTCGCCAGATCCTCGGTGACGGCGCGCCAGCCCAGCACGAACATCTCGCTGTGGCCTTGCGGCTCGGCCTGGCGCAGGTGGCCGAGCTGGGCCTTGGCGACCACGCCTTCCAGTTCCAGCGGCGCGGCCAGGCGGGCCTTGAAGTCGCCGCCGTCGGGCGTGTCGTACCAGCTGAGCGCGGTGGGGCGCATCAGGGCCAGCTGCATCAGGGCGGCGACCGCGCCGCTCTGGATTTCGATCTTCTGTTCGAGGCGGGCGACGCGCTCCAGCAGCGCGTCGACGTCGAGGGACTGGTCGTCGGACATCAGTGGGCCATGAACCGGGCCTTCTCGGCCGGTCCGATATCGAGCAGGTCCGGCATGAAGGCGTTGTACTGTTCGACCCGGCCCAGATCGACGACCACCTGGCGGTGGCCCTCCCAGATCATGTGCAGGGCCACGTAGAGCACCACGAACAGGCCCAGGAAGCCGATCCAGCGGTGCTTGTGCAGCAGCTTGGCGATCCAGGTCGCGGCCACGCCCATCAGGGCGATCGAGAGCAGGAGGCCGAACACCAGCACGCCCGGGTGCTCGCGCGCCGCGCCGGCCACGGCCAGCACGTTGTCCAGCGACATGGACAGGTCGGCGATGAAGATCTGCAGGAAGGCCTGGCGGAAGGTCTTCTGCTTGGCGGGGACGGCCGCCGCGCCGCCCATGGCGCCGGAGCAGTTCACGTCCACGCCGGTGGCGTCTTCCAGGGCGGCCTCGCCGCGCGCCCCGGCCTCGCGGCCCTGCTCGCGCAGCTCGCGCCACATCTTCCAGCACACCCACAGCAGCAGCACGCCGCCGGCCAGCAGCAGGCCGATCAGGCCCAGCAGCTGGGTGGTGATCAGGGCGAAGGCGATACGCAGGATCACCGCCGCGCCCAGGCCCCACAGGATGACCTTCTTGCGCTGTTCGTGCGGCAGGCCGGCGGCGGCCAGGCCCACGGCCACGGCGTTGTCCCCGGCCAGGACCAGGTCGATCATCAGCACCTTGAACAGGGCTGACAGCTGCGCCGCGACGTCGCCGTGGAAGAGTGAATCGAGCATGCGTCCTTGTTGGGTCAGGAACGCCCGGTCCGCAAGCGCGGAAGGGGAGCGCGTGTTCACTCTCCTTCTCCCCTTGCGGGAGAAGGTGGCCGGCGGAGCCGGCCGGATGAGGGGTGTCGGCGCTCCGGTTTCAGGCGAGGGCGCGTAAGGCGCCGGACGGTTCAAGCGTCGCGCATGCACCCCTCATCCGACGCGCTCCGCGCGCCACCTTCTCCCGCAAGGGGAGAAGGGAACGCCGGCGCCTTTACGCCCGCAGCGGCTCGCGTTCGCGGCGGATCAGGCGCACGGCGGCGAACACGCCGCCCACCACCACCACGGCCAGGCCCGACAGCCAGACCAGCGGCGACATCGGGCCGTCGGTGTCGGCCGGGGTGACGCCGGCGGCGACGCGGGGCAGCTGGACGTCCTCGGGCGGCGGCGGCGCGGCCGTGCCCAGAACCGCCTCCATCGGCGTGGCGGGCGGGGGCGTCTCGATCGCGGCCACGTCGACCGGCACGGCTTCGGGT
>NZ_JAAIVC010000066.1 GCF_010975005.1 Caulobacter sp. 17J65-9
CCACCACTCCGAGCGCCTCGACGGCGCCGACCCCGGCCACGCCGGCCACGCCGGCCGCGCCCGCCGCGCCGACCGCGGCCGAGGCGAACGCCTTCATCGCCGACACCGAGAAGCAGCTGGCGGAGATGAGCGAGTACGCCAGCCGCGTGTCGTGGGTGCGCAACACCTACATCACCTTCGACACCATGTGGCTCGAGAGCGACGTCAACGCCAAGTACACCGAGATGGGCGTGAAGCTGGCCAAGGAGGCCGCGCGCTTCAACGACGTCGACGTCGACCCGGTCGTCCGCCGCAAGCTCAACCTGCTGAAGCTGGGCCTGGTGGCCCCGGCCCCCGACAAGCCGGGCGCGGCCGACGAGCTGGCCCAGATCACCACCCGGATGGATTCGACCTACGCCACCGGCAAGTTCCAGTACCAGGGCAAGACCCTGACCCTGAACGACGCCGAGGACATCCTGGCCTCCTCGCGCGACCCGAACACCACCAAGGCGGTCTACGAAGGCTGGCGGACCATCTCGCCGGTGATGAAGCCCGACTACGCCCGCATGGTGGAAATCACCAACGAGGGCTCGCGCGACCTCGGCTACAAGGACACCGGCGCGCTCTGGCGCTCCGGCTACGACATGGACGCCGACGCCTTCGCGGCCGAGACCGACCGCTTGTGGGCCCAGGTCGAGCCGTTCTACCGCAACCTGCACTGCTACGTGCGTGCCCGCCTGAACGAGAAGTACGGCGACAAGGTGCAGCCGCGCACCGGCCCGATCCGCGCCGACCTGCTGGGCAACATGTGGTCGCAGCAGTGGGGCAACATCTATGATGTCGTCGCCCCCAAGCAGGGCGGCAAGTCGGCCTACAGCCTCGACAACCTGCTGGTGAAGGCCAAGTACGACCCGGTGAAGATGGTCAAGACCGGCGAGGGCTTCTACACCTCGCTGGGCCTGGCGCCGCTGCCGCAGACCTTCTGGGAGCGCTCGCAGATCACCCGTCCGCGCGACCGCGAGGTGGTGTGCCACGCCTCGGCCTGGAACCTCGACAACAAGGACGACGTGCGCATCAAGATGTGCACCAAGGTGAACGCCGAGGACTTCGCCACCATCCACCACGAGCTGGGCCACAACTTCTACCAGCGCGCCTACAAGGATCAGCCGTTCCTGTTCAAGAACGGGGCGAACGACGGCTTCCACGAGGCGATCGGCGACTTCATCGGCCTGTCGGCGACGACGCCCGAATACCTGGTGCAGATCGGCCTGCTGGATAAGGCGCCGGGGACCAGCGAGGACATCCCGTTCCTGCTCAAGACCGCGCTGGACAAGATCGCCTTCCTGCCGTTCGGCCTGATGGTCGACCGCTGGCGCTGGGGCGTGTTCGACGGCGAGATCACGCCGGACAACTACAACCCGGCCTGGAACGCGATGATGCTGAAGTACCAGGGCCTGGTGCCGCCGGGGCCGCGCCCCGCGGACGCCTTCGACCCGGGCGCGAAGTATCACGTGCCGGGCAACGTGCCCTACACCCGCTACTTCCTGTCCCACATCTACCAGTTCCAGTTCCAGCGCGCGGCCTGCAAGCAGGCCGGCTGGACCGGTCCGCTGCACCGCTGCTCGATCTACGGCAACAAGGAAGTGGGCGCCCGCTTCAACGCCATGATGGAGATGGGCCAGTCGCAGCCCTGGCAGGACGCCATGGCCGCCTTCACCGGCGAGCACGGCAACGACGCCTCGGCGGTGGCCGACTACTTCGCGCCGCTGAACGTGTGGCTGACCGAGCAGAACAAGAACGAGAAGTGCGGCTGGTAAGGTCGCGCCACGCCTGAGACCGCAAGGGGCCCGGAGCGATCCGGGCCCCTTTTGGTTTCCGGCGCTTTAGAATCACCGGTCGATTAACCGGTTCCGCTGGCGGTTCGTTTACCCGCCCCGGCTAGCCTCACCGACGGCGGAATGCGTCCGCCGGGCAAGCGATGGGGCGAGCGGATGCGCCGCAAGGCCGGTAAGCAAGACAGGAGGCCTCGACAACGGGGCTTGTTGAACCAGTTCCTGCGTCGTGACGACGGGGGCGTGGCGGTGATCTACGCCGTGTCGCTGATCCCGCTGTCGTTGCTGACCCTCACCGCCATCGACTTCCATCGCGCGTCCAGCGTGCGCCAGGCGCTGCAGGACTCGCTGGACGCCGCCGCCCTGGCGGTGGCCCGCTCCAACGCCACCGCGCCGGCCGACGTGAAGGCGCTGGGCGAGAAGGTGCTGCAGGCGAACCTGCAGCCGCTGAGCGACGCCACCCTGCAGAGCTTCGAGTTCAAGCCCAAGTCCGACGGCACCATCGTGGCCACCGCCACCGTCGCGGTGAAGCCGGTGATCACCAACCTGTTCACCGGCGAGCCGATGAAGGTCACCGCCTCGTCCGAGACGGTGCGGGCCAACTACAAGCTCGAAATCGCCCTGGTGCTCGACAACACCGGCTCGATGAGCTCGAACAACAAGCTCGGCACCCTGAAGGACGCCGCCACCAGCCTGGTCGACACCCTGGCCGCCGGCGCGGCCCGCAGCGTCGAGCCCGACGCGGTGCGCATCTCGCTGGTGCCGTTCTCGCAGACCGTGCGCGTGGCGACGAACTACCAGACCGCCGCCTGGATGAACCAGACCACCACCCAGACCGGCAACGACTACGCCCTGTCCGGCGCCGAGCGCTTCGCGAAGTTCCAGGCCATGAACATCGCCTGGGCCGGCTGCATGGAGAGCCGCCCTTACCCGTACGACGTGAAGGACGACGGCGCGTCCTCGAGCAACGCCGCGAGCATGTTCGTTCCCTATTTCGCCCCGGACGAACCGGGCGACGCCGGCGTGAGCAGTTGGAGCAACGGCTCGACCAGCTACGAGATCACCAACAGCTACCTGCCCGACGGCATCGCCCAGAAGGTCAACGGCAAGACCAACCCGGACTACAACGACTGGACCAAGCGCCAGAGCAACGTCGCCAAGTACGGGACCAGCGGGCTCAGCGTGACCTCGAGCCGGGGCCCGAACCAGGGCTGCGGCCTGGAGCCGATGACCCGGCTCAGCACCGACTACGCGGCCATCAAGGCCTCGATCAAGCGCATGACGGCGGTGGGCAACACCAACGTGCCGTTCGGCATGATCTGGGGCTGGCACACGCTCTCGCCCAACACCCCGTTCAGCGACGGCAAGCCCTACGGCACCGAGAAGCTGAAGAAGATCCTCATCGTCATGACCGACGGCGAGAACACCAACGACGACGCCAACAACCCGAACAACTCGTCGTACTCGGGCATCGGCTACCTGAAGCAGAACCGGATCGGCATCACCTCCGGCACGACCGCCCAGCGCCGGACCGCGATCGACAACCGCATGGCCGAGCTCTGCACCAACATGAAGGCCAAGGACATCACGGTCTACACCGTGGCGGTGCAGGTCGATCAGACGGCGGTGAACCTGCTGAAGGCGTGCGCGACGTCGGCCGACCACGCCTACGACGTGAAGAACGTGAGCGACATGAAGACGGCGTTCGACGCCATCGCCGGCTCGATCAGCAACCTGCGGATCGCCAAGTAGCCGGACGGCTCAGCGGGCTGGTCGCCCCTCCCCTCACCGGCGGCCGCCCGGGCCGGAGAGCGAAAGCTCTCCGGCCCTTTTCTTTTGGCCTCAGCCGTTGGCGAAGAACTTCAGGCCGACGATGCCGGCGACGATCAGGCCGATGCAGGTCAGGCGCGCGGCCGTGGCCGGCTCGTGGAACAACACCATGCCCAGGATGGCCGTGCCGACCGCGCCGATACCGGTCCAGGTCGCGTAGGCGGTGCCCAGCGGCAGGGTCTTCACCGCCCAGCCCAGCAGGCCCATCGACAGCACCAGGCTGATCCCGGTGCCCACCGTGGGCCAGAGTTTGGTGAAACCTTCGGTGTATTTCAGTCCGACGGCCCAGCCGATCTCGAACAGACCGGCCACGAAAAGGATCGCCCACGCCATGTGAAGCTCCTGCGGCGTGGCGGGGTCGTCCCCACCGATGTCTGGGAATTCCGGCGGGGTCGTCCCCGCGGGCGCGTGAAAACGCGCGGTCAGCAGGGTTCATATAAGGCGCCCGCCGCGAAGGTCCAGCCGCCCGGGCCTCGGGAAACATCCCGAGCCGCCTCGGTCCTCCACCCGATGCCGGGGGCGCGGGCGGTGCGGTAAGTCCGCGGGAGCACGGACGCGAAATCATGAAGGCGGAGTACGGCCTGTTCCTCAGCGCCTTCACCACCCTGCTGGCGCTGATCAATCCGCTCGAGGCGCTGTCGGTCTTCCTCGGACTGACCGCTGACGCCGACGAGAAGCGCCGCCGGCAGATCGCCCGACGCTCGTGCCTCTACGCCCTGCTCATGATGTTCTTCTTCCTGGCGTTCGGGACCGTGATCCTGAAGGTGTTCGGCGTGCCGCTGAGCATGGTGCGCATGGCCGGCGGCCTGATCCTGATCAAGATCGGCTTCCAGCTGTTCTCAGGGCCCGCCTCGGCGCTCGCCCCATCGTCGCCCGGCCAGGGGCCGGCGCACGTCAGCTTCGTGCCCATGGCCATGCCGATCATGTTCGGCCCGGGCGGCATCGCCACCATCATCGGCATGACCTCGCTGGCCCGGCAGGCGAGTTCCGAGATCGCCGCCTTCACGGCGCTGGCGGCGGCCATCCTGGCGACCATGGCGATCACCTACCTGTGCCTGGCGCGCGCCGAGCACATCCTCAAGCACATCGGCCCGCAGGGCGTCGACGCGGTCACGCGCATCATCGGCTTCTTCGTCGCCACCATGGGCATGGCGCTGCTGGTGCACGGCACGCTGGAGGCCTTCCATTTCGCGCCGGCGACGTGACCTCAGTCCGGCGCCTTCAGGGTCAGCACCACGATCTCGGGCGGCGCGCGGAAGCGCACGGGCAGGACGGACACGCCGACGCCGCCGGTGACGAAGATCTTGCGCCCGCCGTCGTCGTACAGGCCGCAGGCCCAGCGCTTGGCGCCGCGCGAGGCGTGCACCAGTCGCCCGACCACGGGGAAGTTCACCTGGCCGCAGTGGGTGTGCCCGGCGACCGTCAGGGCCACCCGCGGCGGCGCGGCGACGAACGGGTCGGGCCAATGGGTGGCGACGACGACCGGTTCGCCGTCGGCGACCGGCTCCAGGGCGTGCAGGTAGGACGGGCCGTCGCCTGGCCCATGCAGGTCGGTCAGTCCCGCGATCCAGTAGGCGCCGCCCGGGCGCGCCACCCGCCGCGCCTGGTTCTCCAGCACCGGGACGCCCGCCTGTTCGAGAGCTGCGGCGACCGCGCGGCCGTCGAACCAGCTGTCGTGGTTGCCGAGCACGGCGTAGACCCCGTCGCGCGCGCGCAAGCCTCCGAGCGCCGTGGCGCCCTCGAGGATCTCGGCGCGCTCGGCGGGCGGACGCAGGCCTGCCGGCTGATGCCCGCCGGCGTAGTCGCCGAGCAGCAGCACCACGTCCGGGCGTTCGGCGTTCATGCGCGCGACCAGCCGCCGGACGCGCGCCGGATCGACGTGCGGGGCGGCCACGTGGGTGTCGGAGATCAGGCCGACAGTGAGCGGCGACCCCGACCAGGTCGCGCTCTCCACCGTCACCCGCCGCACGACCAGGGTGTTCGGCTCGACCAGGAAGGCCCAGACGCCCAGGCCGTAGAGGGTGACGAACAGGGCGGTGAAGACGCTCAGGCCCGGCGTGGGACGCTTCCATCGCCCCCGCGCGCGCCATAGGGCGAGCAGGGCGACCGGGCCGAGCGCCGTGCCGGCCCAGGCCAAGATCATGAGCGCGTGCGCGCCGTCCATCCGATGTCCCCCGTCCCGTTCCCCACGGGTAGCGTGCGCACGGCCCAAGAAAAAGCCCGCCGCAGCGGGGCTGCGGCGGGCTCTTTGTTTTCAGTCCGGGCCGGTCAGGCTCAGACGCCGTACTCCGAGGCGTGCTCGGCCAGGATGGTCAGGCCCTGCGGCGTGACGTCGGCGAAGCCGCCCTGGATTTCGAACACCCGGCGCTCGGCGCCGTTCAGCACCACCACCTCGCCCAGGGCCAGGGTGGCCATGAACGGGGCGTGGCCGGCGAGCACGCCGAACTGGCCTTCCTGGCCCGGCGCGATCACCTGATCGACCTCGCCGGAGAAGACCTCGCGCTCCGGCGAGACGAGGGAGAAGTGCAGCTTGGCCACTTAGGCCTCCGCCGCGAGCTTTTCGGCCTTGGCGACCGCTTCTTCGATGGCGCCGACCATGTAGAACGCCGCTTCCGGCAGGTGGTCGTATTCGCCGTCGCAGATCGCCTTGAACGAGCGGATGGTGTCTTCCAGCGAGACGAACTTGCCGTCCTGACCGGTGAACTGCTCGGCCACGAAGAACGGCTGCGACAGGAAGCGCTGGATCTTGCGGGCGCGAGCCACGACCAGCTTGTCGTCTTCCGACAGCTCGTCCATGCCCAGGATCGCGATGATGTCCTTCAGCGCCTTGTACTGCTGCAGGATCTCCTGGACGCGACGGGCGACGGTGTAGTGCTCTTCACCGATGACCAGCGGGTCGAGGATCCGCGAGGTGGAGTCCAGCGGGTCCACGGCCGGGAAGATGGCCATGGCGGCGATGTCGCGCGACAGAACGGTGGTGGCGTCCAGGTGGGCGAACGAGGTCGCCGGGGCCGGGTCGGTCAGGTCGTCGGCCGGCACGTAGATGGCCTGCACCGAGGTGATCGAACCGCGCTTGGTCGAGGTGATGCGCTCCTGCAGGTTGCCCATCTCGGTGGCCAGGGTGGGCTGATAGCCCACGGCCGACGGGATGCGGCCCAGCAGAGCCGACACTTCCGAACCCGCCTGGGTGAAGCGGAAGATGTTGTCGATGAAGAGCAGCACGTCCTTGCCCTCTTCGTCGCGGAAGTATTCCGCCTGGGCCAGGCCGGTCAGGGCCACGCGGGCGCGGGCGCCCGGCGGTTCGTTCATCTGGCCGTAAACCAGGGCGCAGCGCGAGCCTTCGCCGCCGCCGGCCTTGTTCACGCCCGACTCGATCATCTCGTGATAGAGGTCGTTGCCTTCGCGGGTGCGCTCACCGACGCCGGCCAGAACGGAGTAACCGCCGTAGGCCTTCGCGATGTTGTTGATGAGCTCCTGCATGGTCACGGTCTTGCCCACGCCGGCGCCGCCGAACAGGCCGATCTTGCCGCCCTTGGTGTAGGGGCACAGCAGGTCGATGACCTTGATGCCGGTGACCAGGATCTCGGCCGAGGTCGACTGCTCGGCGAAGGACGGAGCCTCGCGGTGGATCGGGCGACGCTCGCTGGTGGCGATCGGGCCGGCTTCGTCGATCGGGTCGCCGACCACGTTCATGATGCGGCCGAGGGTGGCCGGGCCGACCGGGGCCAGGATCGACGAACCGGTGTCCACGACGTCCTGACCGCGGGTCAGGCCTTCGGTGGTGTCCATGGCGATGGTGCGGACCATGTTCTCACCCAGGTGCTGGGCGACTTCCAGCACCAGGCGGAACGGCTTGCCGGTCTTCTGGTCGACGTTGTCCGTCTCCAGGGCGTTCAGGATGCCCGGCAGGGCGCCGTCGAACTCGACGTCCACGACGGCGCCGATGACCTGCGCGATGCGGCCCTTCGAGGCCGTGATCTTTTCGTGCTTGCTCATTGCGGTGACTTTCGGGGTCAGGGTTTCGTCAGAGCGCTTCGGCGCCGGAGATGATCTCGATCAGCTCTTTGGTGATCTGAGCCTGGCGCGAGCGGTTGTACTGGAGCGTCAGGGCGCGGATCATGTCGCCGGCGTTACGCGTGGCGTTGTCCATCGCCTGCATCTGCGCGCCGTAGAAGCCGGCCTGGTTCTCGTACAGGGCCGAGAGGATCTGCACCGCGATGTTGCGCGGCAGCAGGGTTTCCAGGATCGCTTCTTCCGACGGCTCGTAGCTGTAGACCGCGCCGTTCAGGTCGGTGACCGGACCGCCGGCCTCGACCTCGGCCGGGATCAGCCGCTTGGCGGTCGGAACCTGGCTGATCACCGACTTGAAGCGGCTGTAGATCAGGGTGACGACGTCGGCGCGGCCTTCTTCGAACTCGCGCAGGACCACGTCGGCGATCGGCTGGGCCGCCGCGAGCGACAGGGTCTTGTGCGCCGACAGCTCGAAGCTCTCGACGAAGCGGTCGCCGTACTGGCGGCGCAGCAGGTCGCGGGCCTTGCGGCCGACCGCGACGATGCGGACGTCCTTGCCCTCGGCCAGCAGCGTCGCGATGCGCTCGCGCGCGGCACGGATCACGCCGGTGTTGAAGCCGCCGGCCAGGCCCTTGTCGGCCGTGGCGACGACGATCAGCTGCTTGTGGTCCGAACCGGTGCCGGCCAGCAGACGCGGGGCGTTGGGCCCCGCCACGCCGGCGGCCAGGTTCGCGATCACCGCCGCCATGCGGCGGGCGTAGGGGCGGGCGCTCTCGGCCTGCTCCTGCGCCCGCTTCAGCTTGGCGGCCGCAACCATCTGCATCGCTTTCGTGATCTTCTGCGTGGCTTTCACGCTTCCGATCCGATTGCGCATCTCCTTGAGGCTGGCCATCGCCGGCTACTCTCCTAAAGCCGCTCGGACGATCAGGCCGCGAAGGTGGCCGAGAACGATTCCAGGGCCGCCTTCAGGTCGGCTTCCAGTTCCGGCGACAGCGCCTTCTTGGTGCGGATGCCTTCCAGCAGAGCGGCGTGCGACGAGTGCAGCTTGGACAGGAACTCGCTCTCGAAGCGGCGGACCGCCGAGGTCGGGATCTTGTCCAGGTAGCCGCGGGTGCCGGCGTAGATCACGCAGACCTGCTCTTCGACCGACAGCGGCGAGAACTGCGGCTGCTTCAGCAGCTCGGTCAGGCGTTCGCCGCGGGCCAGCAGGCGCTGGGTCGAGGCGTCGAGGTCCGAACCGAACTTCGCGAAGGCGGCCATTTCGCGGTACTGCGCGAGCTCGCCCTTGATGGCGCCGGCCACCTGCTTCATCGCCTTGATCTGGGCCGAGGAGCCCACGCGCGACACCGAGATGCCGACGTTCACGGCCGGGCGGATGCCCTGGTAGAACAGGTCGGTTTCCAGGAAGATCTGGCCGTCGGTGATCGAGATCACGTTGGTCGGGATGTAGGCCGACACGTCGTTGGCCTGGGTTTCGATGATCGGCAGCGCGGTCATCGAGCCCGAACCAAAGTCCTCGTTCAGCTTCGCGGCGCGTTCCAGCAGGCGGCTGTGCAGGTAGAACACGTCGCCCGGGTAGGCTTCACGGCCCGGCGGACGGCGCAGCAGCAGCGACATCTGACGATAGGCGACGGCCTGCTTGGACAGGTCGTCGTAGATGATCAGGGCGTGCATGCCGTTGTCGCGGAACCACTCGGCCATGGCGCAGCCCGCGAAGGGCGCCAGGAACTGCAGCGGGGCCGGTTCGGAGGCGGTGGCCGACACCACGATGGTGTAGTCGAGCGCGCCGTTCTCCTCGAGCGTCTTCACAATCTGGGCGACGGTGGAGCGCTTCTGGCCGATGGCGACGTAGACGCAGTAGAGCTTCTGGCTCTCGTCCTTGCCGGCGTTGACGGCCTTCTGGTTCAGGATGGTGTCGATCGCGACGGCGGTCTTGCCGGTCTGACGGTCACCGATGATCAGCTCGCGCTGGCCGCGGCCGACCGGGATCAGGGTGTCGATCGCCTTCAGGCCGGTCTGCATCGGCTCGTGAACCGACTTGCGGGGGATGATGCCCGGAGCCTTCACGTCCACGCGGCGGCGCTCGGCGACGTCGGCCACCGGGCCCTTGCCGTCGATCGGCTCGCCCAGCGGGTTGACGACGCGGCCCAGCAGGCCCTTGCCGACCGGAACGTCCACGATTTCGCCGAGGCGGCGGCACTCGTCGCCTTCCTTGATGGCGCGGTCTTCGCCGAAGATCACGACGCCGACGTTGTCGCGCTCGAGGTTCAGGGCCATGCCCTTCACGCCGGCCTTCGGGAACTCGACCATCTCGCCGGCCTGGACCTTGTCCAGACCGTAGACGCGGGCGATGCCGTCACCGACGGACAGAACCGAACCGACGTCCGTGACGGCGGCTTCTTCGCCGAAGCTGGCGATTTGCGACTTCAGGATCGCCGAGATCTCGGCGGCGCGGATGTCCATGGTCTTACGCTCTCTTCAGGGCGAATTTCAGGGAGTCGAGTTTGGTCTTCAGCGAGGCGTCGAACAGGCGCGAGCCGACGCGCACCTTCAGGCCGCCGAGAATGGCGGGATCGACCGTCGCGGTCAGTTCGGGGTCGGCGCCCAGCGTCGTGCGCAGGGCGGCCTTCACGCCGTCCAGCTGCTTGGCGGTCAGCTTGATGGCCGACACCACTTCCGCGGCGACCACGCCGCGGTGCTTGTCGTAGCGGCGCTCGAAGGCGGCGATCGCGGCCGGCAGCGCGTCAGCGCGGCGGTTGTGCGACAGCAGGCCCAGGAACTTCTTGGTCACCGGCTTGAACTTGGCCTTGTCGGCGATCGCCGAGAGGGCCTTGCCCTTGTCCTCGGACGAGTAGGCCGGCGAGGCCAGCAGGCGGCGCAGGTCGGCGCTTTCGGCGCGCATCGCCTTCAGCGCCTGGAGGTCGGCGCGAACGGCGTCGAGCGCCTTGGAGTCGAGCGCCAGGTCGAACAGAGCGTGCGCGTAACGCTCGGCGACTTCGCTCTCTTTGAAATCGTCAGCCACTTGGGTCCGCCCGGATAGGGTTTCGGTGCGCCGCCGCGGCGAAGGCCACGACGACTAAAGGCTTGAAGCGCTTGGAAAAGCACGCACGGCGAGGTCCGCTTGGAACCCCTTCGTTCGAAGCCGGGCGCCTGATAGCACGGGCGTTTCGCAGTCGCAACCGACACGGCCGCGACGAAACGGTCTGCGAAGGCCGGTCCTTGAACTGGTTCGCCCTACTTCCTTTATGGACAAGCTTTAGACGACCAGGACCGCTGCCGGATGACCGACATCGCCGCCCTCCTCGCCGACCCCGCCGCCTGGCTCGCCCTCGTGACCCTGGTGGTCATGGAGGTGGTGCTGGGCATCGACAACCTGATTTTCATCTCGATCCTGTCGAACAAGCTGCCCGAGCACCAGCGCTCGAAGGTGCGCCGGCTGGGCATCAGCCTGGCCCTGATCATGCGCCTGGTGCTGCTGTCCTCGATCAGCTGGCTGGTGGGGCTGAAGGAGCCGGTGTTCTCCCTGCCCTGGGGACCGGCCGTCGGCGACCACGCCGGCTACGACCTGCAGTTCTCCTGGCGCGACCTGATCCTGATCGCCGGCGGCCTGTTCCTGCTGTGGAAGGCCACCAAGGAGATCCACCACAGCGTCGATCCGCGGCCCAGCCACGAACTGCTGGACAAGAAGGACGTGATGATCACCAACGCCGGCGCGGCGATCTTCCAGATCATCCTGCTGGACCTGGTGTTCTCGGTCGACTCGATCCTGACCGCGGTCGGCATGACCGACCACCTGCCGATCATGGTGGTGGCGGTGATCGCGGCGGTGACGGTGATGCTGGTGGCGGCCGATCCGCTGGCGAACTTCATCAACAAGAACCCCAGCGTGGTGATGCTGGCGCTCGGCTTCCTGCTGATGATCGGCATGGTGCTGATCGCCGACGGCTTCGGCGTGCACGTGCCCAAGGGCTACATCTACACCGCCATGGCCTTCTCGGCCGGGGTCGAGGGCCTGAACCTGCTGGTCCGGCGAAAGTCGGCGAAGCGCGAAGCGGACGGCCACACCCGGCACTGAACACGCGCCCCTTCTCCCCTTGCGGGAGAAGGTGGCCTGCGAAGCAGGCCGGATGAGGGGTGCGAGCGCCGAGGTTTCAGGACAAGGGATAGGCGCGCCACGCTTTGAAGCGTCGCGCCGACACCCCTCATCCGACGCGCTCCGCGCGCCACCTTCTCCCGCAAGGGGAGAAGGAAGGGGTTACTGGTAGCTCTCGCCCAGATAGACCCGGCGCACTTCCGGATTGTCGACGATCTCGTCGGGCGTGCCCTCGAACAGCACCTCGCCGGCGTGGATGATCGAGGCGCGGTCGATGATGTCCAGCGTCTCGCGCACGTTGTGATCGGTGATCAGCACGCCGATGCCGCGGCCCTTCAGATAGCCGATCACCTCGCGGATGTCGGCGATGGCCAGCGGGTCGATGCCGGCGAACGGCTCGTCCAGCAGCATGAAGGACGGTTCCGAGGCCAGGGCGCGGGCGATCTCGACGCGACGACGCTCGCCGCCCGACAGCGAGATGGCCGGCGAGGAGCGCAGGTGCGAGATCCGCAGTTCGTCCAGCAGGCCCTTCACCCGTTCCTTCGCCTTGGTCTGGTCGCGCTCGTGGAGCTCGACCACGGACATGACGTTCTCCTCGACGCTCATGCCGCGGAAGATCGAGGCTTCCTGCGGCAGGTAGCCGATGCCCAGGCGCGCGCGCTGGTACATGGGCTGGGAGGTGACGTCTTCCTTGTCCAGGTAGATCGAGCCGTAGTCCGGCTGGATCAGCCCGGTGATCATGTAGAAGCAGGTGGTCTTGCCCGCGCCGTTGGGGCCGAGCAGGCCGGCCACCTCGCCGCGTTCCAGACGCAGGCTGACGGTCTTGACCACGGCGCGGCCGCGGAACGACTTGCCGATCTGGTCGACGCAGATGCCGTCGCACAAACGGTCCGCCGGAGTGGCGGCGTCACGGCCTACGAACTCGCCCTTGGTGGCCACGCGCTCAGACTCTTTCCACAGGGGTTTGAGCATTCCGGCGACACTCACCGGCCGGCGCCGTCAGACTTCTTCGGATAGAACACGCCGCGCACCCGCTCGCCCGGACCGCCGCCGGGGCCGGCGTCCATGGTGGAGCGCCCGGCGCCCACCTGGATGGTCAGCGTGTCGCCGCGCAGCACGTTCTCACCCTGGGCCACGACCACGTCGCCGGTGATGACGATGGTGTCGCTGGCCGCCGTATAAACGCCCTTCTCGCCCCGAGCGACCTGCTCGGGCGTGACGAAATAGACGTTGCCGACCGCTTCAATGCGGTCGATGTCGCCCCAGCCGGTGCCCGGCGCGGCGTTCTCGGCCCGCGGACCGGTACCCGGCCCGTAGTAGATGTTGATGGCGTCGGCGCGCAGGCGGTTGTTGCCCTGCAGGGCCTCGACCCGGCCCTTCCAGGCGACCATGCGCTGGGCGTCGACCACTTCCATGTTGTCGCCGGAGATGTCGATCGGATCGCCCCGGTTGGTGGAAATCTGGGCCTGCGCCCCACCGACGCACAGGGTGAGCGCCACGCCAAAAGCCGCTGCTAAACGCTTCATCGGGGTCCCCCGTTTCCAGCGGCCGGTCGGCCGCGCTGTTCAAGCCGGGCGCGCACACCGCCCTTGAACACCACCCGTGCGCCCTGATCGTAAATGGCATAGGACGAAGCGCTGATCTGTCCAAGGGGGCCTTGGCCTTGGATCGGCGCATTTCCGCTGATCACTCCCGAACGGGTGTCGATCTTGGCCTCGCCCGTCTTGAAGTGGAAGCCGGAGCCGGCGTCCTTCACCTGAACGTCCCCGGTCAGGCGCACCGACCGGTTCTTCTCGTCGTAATAGCCTTTTTGCGCGGTCAGCTCGGTCGGTTTGCCGGCCATGTTGCCCAGCCGCAGCATCGGATCGTCGAGGCGGATCTGTTCGCCGCCGCCGCGCTGGGCCTCGCGCGCGCCCAGCACGTAGGCGCGGCCTTTGTCGTCCTGGCCGTAGAAGCGCGGATTAACCATGCGCACGACGTTGTCGCGCACCCGCAGGCTTTCCAGGCTCAGCAGCACCTGCTTGATGCCGACCCAGCCCAGGAGCGCGATCAGGGTCGCCGCTATCCCCGCCGGCAGGGCCTTGCGGAAGAAGTGGATCAGCTGCGAACGCCGGCGCCACGCGTGCATCGCGCGGTGGACGCGTTCAGCGTCCTCCTGGCGATCGTCGAGCGGCGGCAGCGGTTCGGTCACAGCGTCACGCGTGGGCGAAGATGTCGACGTCCTCCCACCCGGCGAGATCCAGGCGGGCGCGGACAGGGAGGAAATCGAAACAGGCCTGGGCCAGTTCGGCGCGGCCTTCGCGCGCGAGCATGACGTCCAGACGGGCGCGCAGGGCGTGCAGGTGCAGCACGTCGGAGGCGGCGTAGGTCACCTGGTCCTGGCTGAGCTGGCCGGCGCCCCAGTCGGAGCTCTGCTGGGTCTTCGAGATCTCGATGCCGAGCAGCTCGCGGGTCACGTCCTTCAGGCCGTGCCGGTCGGTGTAGGTGCGCGCCAGCTTCGAGGCGATCTTGGTGCAGTAGACCGGCGCCGTGGTCACGCCCAGGTGCAGGGCGAACATGGCGATGTCGAAGCGGCCGTAATGAAAAATCTTCAGGACCGACGGATCGGACAGCAGGCGCTTCAGGTTGGGAGCGTCGTAGTCCGGACGGTTCAGTCGCACGACATGCGCGTCGCCGTCGCCGCTCGACAGCTGGACCACGCAGAGCGGGTCGCGTCGAAAGCGAAGGCCCATGGTCTCGCTATCGATCGCCACCACCGGACCGAGGTCCAGACCGGAGGGCAAGTCGCCGTCGTGCAGATAGGTCGTCACGAGAACCTCGATACACGAAAGCGCCGGTCGAGACGACACGGCGCTTTGCAGAAATTCTGAGAAAGGGGTGGTGCCCAGGAGAGGACTCGAACCTCCACGGCTGTTAAGCCACTGGCACCTGAAGCCAGCGCGTCTACCAATTCCGCCACCTGGGCATCGACCGCGCCCCGAGGGGCCGTCGAAGAGGCGGGACTGATAGTCTGCCGACTCGCGGCGGTCAACAGGGCTTTTCAAGGTTTTCGCATCGACGTTGCGGGCGGAGGCGCCTTCGTCTATCCGGAGCGCGATTTTGGCGCTTTGCGCGCCCAGGGAGCGTAGGATGACGGGGCTGACGAGGTCCGAACTGGTGACCGTGTTCGGCGGGTCGGGTTTCATCGGGACCCAGGTCGTGCGGGCGCTGGCCCAGCGCGGCTGGCGCGTCCGCGTGGCGGTGCGCAATCCGAACCGGGCCTACAAGCTGCAGACCGCCGGACGGGTCGGCCAGATCCAGATCGTCCAGGCCAATGTCGGCGTGCCCGACAGCGTCGACGCCGCGCTTGAAGGCGCCAGCGCCTGCGTGAACCTGGTCGGCCTTCTGTATGAGACCGGCTCGCGCAAGTTCCAGACCGTCCACGTCGAAGGTGCGCGCAACGTCGCCGAAGCCTGCGCCGCGCACGGCATCGAGGACCTGGTGCACATGTCGGCCCTGGGCGCCGATCCGGATTCGTCGTCGATCTACGCCCGCACCAAGGGCGACGGCGAGCAGGCCGTCCGCCGGGTGATCCCCGGCGCGACCATCTTCCGCCCGTCGGTGGTGTTCGGGCCGGAGGACAACTTCTTCAACAAGTTCGCGTCGATGGCGGTGATGGCGCCGGCCCTGCCGCTGCCGGGCGGCGGCAAGACCCGCTTCCAGCCGGTCTATGTCGGCGACGTGGCCGAGGCGATCGCCCAGGCGGTGGACGACCGCGCCTGCGCCGGCAAGACCTACGAGCTGGCCGGCCCGGTCACCTACACCTTCAAGGAGCTGATGCAGATCGTGCTGGACGAGACGCATCGCCGGCGTCTGCTGCTGCCGATCCCCTACGCGGCCGCCAGCCTGATGGGCCTGGCCGGCAACATCCAGGCGGTGCTGCAGCCGTTCGCGCCGGCGCCGGTGATCACCTCCGACCAGGTGCTGCTGCTGCAGCGCGACAACGTCGTGTCGGGCGCCTTCCCGGGCCTGCGTGAGCTGCAGATCACCCCGAACGCGCTGGAAGCGATCGTGCCGACCTATCTGTGGCGCTATCGCAAGGGCGGCCAGTTCGCCCAGCCGACCGTCGCCTAAAAGAAAAGTGGGCGGCTCAGGCCGCCCACACCCCCGTCCCGATCAGCGCCAGGCCGACGAGGCCGACCAGGATCCGCCACCAGGCGAAGGGCGCGAAGCCGTGCTTGGCGACGAAGTCCAGCATGGTGCGGACCACGAAGGCGCCGCTGACGAACGACACCACGAAACCGATGGCGATAAGGCTGGTGAAGTCCGCGTCGAACGCGTCGCGGTGCTTGTAAAAGTCGTAGACGAACGCGCCCATCATGGTCGGGATGGCCAGGAAGAACGAGAATTCCGCGGCCGCGCGCTTGTCGAGGCCCAGCGCCATGCCGCCCACGATGGTCGCGCCCGAGCGCGACACGCCCGGCACCATGGCCAGACACTGGAACAGGCCCACGCCCAGCGACGTGCCAAGCCCCACGTGCATGGCGTCCTCGGTGCGCGGCTTCGGCGCGAAGCGCTCCAGCACCAGCAGCACCAGGCCGCCGACGATCAGCGCGATGCAGATCACCATCGGGCTTTCGAACAGCACCGCCTTGATGAAGTCGTAGAGGAAGACGCCGGCCACCACCGAGGGGATGAAGGCGATCGTCACGCTCAGCACGAACTTGCGGGCCTGCGGATCGGTGGGCAGGCGGATCAGCACGTTCCACAGCCGGCTGAAGTAGAGCGCCACCACCGCCAGGATCGCGCCCAGCTGGATCATCACGATGAAGGTGTCCCACTTGGCGTCGGTCAGGCCGAGGGCCTGCTTGGCCAGAAGCAGGTGACCGGTCGAGGACACGGGGATGAACTCGGTCAGACCCTCGATCAGTCCGAGGATCACGGCGTTCAGCCAGTCGGCCATGCGTTCAAACCCCTATACGCAAAGAAATTCAGGCCGACTCAGGAACGGTCAGGCTCGTTTCCGACATAGCGCAGTCTGGTGCGGATCGGCGCCCCTGCGGCGATCTGCTCGAGGGCGTGGGCGGTGAAGCCCACGGTCCGGCCGATCGCATAGAGGGTGAAGGCGCCGTCCTTGGGCAGGTCCAGCTGCCGGCCGATCAGGGCCAGGGCCATGTCGAAGTTGGGGGCCTGGCCGGTCAGGCCCTCGCCCACGCGGATCACGTCGTTCAGCTCTTCCGGCAGGGTGGCGGCGGCCAGCAGGGCCTTGGCGCGCGGATCGCCGTCCGGATGCAGCGGGTGGCCGAAGCCCGGAATTTCCAGCCCCTGGGCCAGGCGCTGGCGGGCGGCGGCGCGCGCGTCGGCGCCGCGACGGGCCTCGGCCACGAAGCCGGTGGCCAGGGCCAGCTTGCCCGCAAAGCGCGGGCCGGACAGGGCCGCGACGCCGGACAGGGCGCAGG
>NZ_JAAIVC010000067.1 GCF_010975005.1 Caulobacter sp. 17J65-9
GGCCAAGGCGGCTGCGCCGAAGGCCGCCGCTGCGAAGCCGGCCGCCAAGGCCGCCGCCAACGGCGACGCCAAGAAGGCGCCGGCCAAGGCCGCCGCCGCCAAGGCTGCTCCGGCCAAGGCCGCGGCTCCGAAGGCCGCCGCCAAGCCGAAGGCCGCCGCTGCGAAGCCGGCCGCCAAGGCCGCCGTCGTGGAAGCGCCGAAGCCGGTCGAGGCCCCCAAGGTCGAGGCGGTGATCGCCGAAGCCCCGAAGGTCGAGGCCGCGAAGGTCGAAGCCGCCAAGGTCGAGGCCAAGGTCGAAGCGGCCAAGCCGGTCGAGGCTCCGAAGCCGGTCGAAGCTCCGAAGCCGGTCGAGGCCGCCAAGGTCGAAGCGAAGCCCGAGCCGGCGCCCGCCGCCAAGCTCGACGCGCCGCGCGAATACGGCAAGTCGAAGAAGTCCGGCGGCTTCTTCTCGCAGCTGCTGAGCATGCTGACCGGCAAGCGCTGAACCGCCGGGCCGGGGAACAACCGGTCGGGATCGACGATTTGCGAGGCGGGCGGGGTCAGACCCCGCCCGCCTTTCATTTTTCCGTCGAGCTGTCGCAGGAGGCCGCCTTGGCCGACCCCGATCCCCGCCGCCCCGAAACCCAGGGCCTGCCGTCGCGCGAGCCTGGCCGCGTCGAGGGCGGCCGCTCCCCAGAGGACCGCAGCTTCCAGGGCGGCCGCGACCTGGCCCAGAGCGGCCGGCGCGCGGTCGACCGCGGCGCCGAGATGTGGCGTCAGTCCATGCACCCGCTGGCCCTGATGCAGTCGGAGATGACCCGCTGGTTCGACGACCTGTGGCGCCAGGGCTGGACTGGCGGCGCCATGACGCCGGCCGGCTTCCGCGGCGCCGGCGGCCTGGGCTTTCCGACCGCCGACCTGCGCGAGACCGACCGCGCCTACACGCTGGCGGTCGAGCTGCCCGGCCTGAAGCCGGAGGACGTCGAGCTGAGCGTGGACGGCGACATGCTGACCGTGCGCGGCGCCAAGTCCGAGGAGCGTGACGAGGGCGAGGGCGCCTGGCACGTCAGCGAGCGCCGCTTCGGCCGCTTCGAGCGCATGTTCCAGCTGCCGCGCGACGTGGACGCCGGAAACATCCAGGCCAGCTGCCGCCACGGCGTGCTGCGCGTGACCCTGCCCAAGCGCGGCGGAACGCCCGAGAGCCGGCGTCGGATCGAGGTGAAGGGGGAGGGGCGCTAGGCCTCACGCTCCTGCATCAGCTCCGCCGTCATGCGGTCGCGCGGATCCTCCGACGCGGCCAGGCCGGCGATCACGCCCAGGCGGTCGTTCAGCGGCTTGTTCTGCGACAGCTTGCGCTGGGCCTCGACCCGGGTGATCGCCAGCTCCACGCCGACGATGCCGCTCAGCAGCCGCTCGAGATAGTCGGCCGGGGCGTCGCTCACGCGCCAGGGCGTGGGGCGGCCGGCTTCGTGCAGGTCGGTCAGGCGCTCCAGTAGGTCCAGCAGGCGCGCGCGGTCGTCGAACCAGCTGAGCCGCCCGTGAACGTGCGCCGCTTCGTAGTTCCAGGTCGGCACCTGGCGGCCGTGCTCCGCCTTTGACGGATAGAAGTCGGGCGAGACGTAGCCGTCGGCGCCCGTGAACACCGCCAGCGCCTCGCCGTCGCCGCTCGCCGCCTGCTGCGGATTGGCCCGCGCTACATGCCCCACCAGCACGTTGCGCTGGCGGTCGAACACGAAGGGCAGGTGGGTGGCGATCAGGCCGCCCGGGCCGTGGGTGACCAGCAAACCCAGCCGCGCGCGGCCGATGACGGCGGCGATCTGGTCGGGGTCGGTTTCGGCGAAGGCGGCGGGCGCGAACATGCGCGCCGTTCTACACCGTTGTGGAATTGCTGGGGGTCACACTAAGCTTCGCATTGTCACCATCGGGGAGGGGACAATGAAGGGCTTGATGCGGAGCGTCGCGTTCGCGGCTTTGGGTGCGGTGGTTCTGGGCGGGGGCGTGGTCGCCTGGCGCACGGCCACCTTCGAAGCGCCGGCGAGCGCCCAGGCCGTGCCGCTGGCCCCGGCCGTGGCGGTCGACGCCGAGGCGGCGGCGCGCCGTCTGGGGGAATCGATCCGCTTCCAGACGGTCAACAACCAGAACCCCGCCGACAACCGCTGGGAAGAGTGGGACAAGCTGCACGCGTGGCTTGAGACCAGCTATCCGGCCGCCCACAAGGCCATGACCCGCGAGATCGTGGGCAACCGCACCCTGGTCTACAGCTGGCCCGGCTCCGATCCGAAGCTGGAGCCGATCATCCTGATGGCCCACCAGGACGTGGTGCCGATCACCGCCGGTTCGGAAAAGGACTGGAAGCACGCGCCGTTCGGCGGCGAGCTGGCCGACGGCTACGTCTGGGGCCGCGGCGCGGTCGACGACAAGGGCTCGCTGATCGCCCTGTTCGAGGCCATGGAGACGCTGGCCGCCCAGGGCTACGCCCCCAAGCGCACCATCTACCTGGTGTCCGGCGCCGACGAGGAGACCCGTGCGGGCGGGGCCAAGGTCGCCGCCGACCTGCTCAAGCAGCGCGGCGTGAAGGCCTGGTTCGTGCTGGACGAAGGCTTCAGCGGCACCACCAAGGACCCGCTGACCGGCAAGGCGGTGGCCCGCATCCTGGTCGCCGAGAAGGGCTACGCCACCCTGCGCGTGACCGCGGAGGCCGAAGGCGGCCACTCCTCGGCTCCGCCGCGCGAGACCGCGGTGGTCAGCCTGGCCAAGGCGGTGACCCGCATCGCCGAGCGGCCGTATCCGACCCGCATCGACGGCGCGGTCAGCCAAGGCTACCAGGCGCTGGTCCCGCAGGCCTCGTTCCAGGACCGGGTGATGCTGGCCAACCTGTGGCTGTTCGAGCCGTTCATGGCCCGCAAGCTGGAGAAGAGCCCGGCCGCCGCCGCGACCCTGCACACCACCATCGCGCCGACCATGCTGGAGGGTGCGCCGAAGGAGAACGTGCTGCCCCAGAAGGCCATCGCGCGGATCAACTTCCGCCTGGCCCCGGGCGACACCTCCGACAAGGTCATGGCCCGCTCCAAGGCGGCGGTGGCCGACCTGCCGGTCGAGCTGAGCTGGGAAAAGCCGCCGTTCGAGGCGACGGCGGTGTCGTCCACCACCTCCGACCCGTGGAAGATCCTGTCGACGCTGGTGGCCGACACCTCTGGAGCGACGGTCGCGCCGGGCCTGATGCGGGCGGGCACCGATTCCTGGTTCTTCCGCCCGATCGCGACCGACACCTACCTGTTCACGCCGGTCATCCTGTCTCCCGAAGAGGAGAAGATGGTCCACGGCACCAACGAGCGGGTGAGCGTGAAGGCGCTGGGCGAGATGGTCACCTTCTACTCGCGCCTGATCCGCACCGCGGCCGGCTGACCGCGGGCCAGCCGGGCTGGCCCCGGACGACATCCGATCACCAGGATCGGATGTCGTCCGGCAGATTTTGCATGAGCCTCACACGCCGCTCAGCGTGTGCACGAGGCGGGCGGCGTTGGGCAGGGACGGACCGTTGCGGTCGCGCGCCAGCAGGTTCTGCTGGAAGTTCCAGCGCAGCCCGATCGACACGGTGCTGCCCGAGAAGTCGTTGATGTCGTTGTCGAACTCTTCGTGCTGGAATTGCGCGAAGCCGCTGATCGGCATGTCGGGCATCTGGAACTCGGCCCCGAAGCCCAGCGTCCAGACGGTGCCGTTCTCGTCGAAGATGTGGCCGTTGAGGGCGGAAGCGTTGAGGTCGAAGCGCAGGTTCGGCTCAAGGAAGTAGCGCAGCTCGACCGAGCCGCCCCAGCCGTCCGACTTCGTGTCGTCGATCTTCACGTAGCCGAACGACCCGTAGACGCTGGTGTAGCCGAAGTAGTTCAGCCCCTCGACCCCGGCCGTCCAGCCGTTGGCGCTGCCGAAACTGAGATCGGTCGAGGCGTAGCCGGCGAAGGCGCCCAGCAGGCCGCTCTGGGAGCGGCTGTACACGTGGCCGCCGAACTCCGTGGTCATGTCGGAGTCGTCGCTGACCTCGGTCCAGCCGATCCGGGCGTCGCCCTGCGCGCCCCAGTTCGCGTCGCCGTAGACGCCGTCGCCGGCGACCGCGGCCGAGCCGCCGATGCTGAAGGTGTCGGTGTTCAGATTAGCGACGTCGGTGTCGAAGTCGGTCTCGCTGTAGCCTATGTCGACGAAGCCGACCGGCTCGCCCACCTTGGCCTGCGCCGCGGCCGCCAGGGCCATGGCGCTCAAAGCCACGCACGCACAAAGCGACCTGCGCATGGGATCCTCCCCCCAGAGATTGCACTTGGGAAAAACGCCCCGACCCGTGGCGCTTGAACGCCTGACGGCTGAGCTTTGTTCCCGCCAAGCTTCGCGCGCCTGCGTCGCGCTTGACTCCCAAGGGGGCCTCGCACAGTTTCCGCGCCGACTCCCGCGGGAGAGTTCGGCCGTCTTCGGAGGGTCGACGCCGAAGGCGCAACCGCCCCGGAAACGCTCAGGCCCAAAGGACCGCGGGGGCCGGTAGACACGCTGGAAAGCAGGCCGTGCAAGCGGCCTCGCCGAAGGAGCAAGGGCGACCCGTCGCTCGGAATCTCTCAGGCCGTCAGGACAGCGGGGGCGTATCGACGGGCGAGGACCGTCCGCGCGTCTACTGGAAGGGCCGATGACCGAAGCAACAATGAAACGCACGCCGCTCTACGCCGCCCACGTGGCGCTGGGCGCGCGCATGGTGCCGTTCGCCGGCTACGAGATGCCGGTGCAGTACGAGGGCGTGCTGGCCGAGCACCGCTGGACCCGCGAGCACGCCGGCCTGTTCGACGTCTCGCACATGGGCCAGGCCAAGCTGCGCGGCGCCGCCCCGCTGGCCAGCTTCGAGAAGCTGGTGCCCGGCGACTACATCGGCCTGAAGGAAGGCAAGCAGCGCTACTCCGTGCTGCTGTCGCCGGAAGGCGGCATGCTCGACGACCTGATGGCCGGCCGCCCGGACGGCGACGGCCTCTACGTGGTGGTCAACGCCGCCTGCAAGGACGCCGACTTCGCCCTGATCGAAAGCGAGCTGGGCGCCGAAGCCACCCTGGAGCGCCTGGAAGACCGCGCCCTGCTGGCCATCCAGGGCCCCGAGGCCGTGGACGTCATGGTCAAGCACGAGCCGAAGCTGGCCGAGCTGGGCTTCATGGAATGCGGCGTGTTCGACCTGTTCGGCGCCAAGTGCTTCGTCTCGCGCTCGGGCTACACCGGCGAAGACGGCTACGAGATCTCCATCCCGGCCGACAAGGCCGAGGCCGCCTGGAACGCCCTGCTGGCCGACGCCCGCGTGAAGGCCATCGGCCTGGGCGCGCGCGACAGCCTGCGCCTGGAAGCCGGCCTGCCGCTGTACGGCCACGACGCCGACGAGACCACCTCGCCGGTCGAGGCCGCCCTGACCTTCGCCCTGTCCAAGCGCCGCAAGGAGGCCCGCGACTTCAAGGGCGCCGAGCGCATCATGGCCGAGCTGGGGGGCGCCGCTTCGCGCGTCCGCGTCGGCCTGTCCGTGCTGGAAGGCGCGCCGGCCCGCGAAGGCGCCGAGATCGCCGACGCCGACGGCAAGGTCGTCGGCAAGGTCACCAGCGGCGGCCCGTCGCCGACGCTGGGCCGCAACATCGCCATGGGCTACGTGCCGCCGTCGCTGTCGGCGCTCGGCACCCGCCTGAACGTCATCGTGCGCGGCAAGTCGCAGGCGGCCGAAGTGGTCGCCACGCCTTTCGTCGCTCAACGCTACTTCCGCAAAACCGCCACGGCCTGAGGGGTCTCAATCATGCGTTTCACCAAGGATCACGAGTGGGTCTCCGTCGACGGCGACGTGGCGACCGTGGGCATCACCAAGTACGCCGCCGACGCCCTGGGCGACGTGGTGTTCGTGGAAGTGCCGGACGCCGGCAAGGCCCTGTCGAAGGGCGACAGCTTCGCCGTCGTCGAGAGCGTGAAGGCGGCTTCGGACGTCTACGCCCCGGTGGCCGGTGAAGTGGTCGAGGGCAACGCCGCCCTGTCGGCCGCCCCGGAAACCGTCAACGCCGATCCGGAAGGCTCGGGCTGGTTCGCCAAGATCCGCGTCGCCAATGTCGCCGACGTGGACGCGCTGATGGACCGCGCCGCCTACGACGCCTACCTGGCCTCGCTCTAATTCCAGACCCGTCCGTCCTCGTCCCGCCTCGGAGCCCCGCGCGATCGCGCGAGGCCTGAGGCGGGGCGGGGACGACGGCGTTTCAGGGACCTCCCCATGCGTTACCTCCCCCTCAGCGCCGACGATCGGGCCCAGATGCTCGACGTGATCGGCGCCAAGTCGATCGACGACCTGTTCGTCGACGTGCCGGCCGCGGCGCGTCGTTCGGGCACGGTCGACCTGCCGGCCCACGCCGGCGAACTGGAAGTCGAGCGCGAGCTCGCCGCCCTGGCCGCCAAGAACACCGCCGCGGGCTCCGTGCCGTTCTTCTGCGGCGCCGGCGCCTACAAGCACCACGTGCCGGCCACCGTGGACCACATCATCCAGCGGTCGGAATTCCTGACCAGCTACACGCCCTACCAGCCGGAAATCGCGCAGGGCACGCTGCAGGTCCTGTTCGAGTTCCAGACCCAGGTCGCCAACCTGACCGGCATGGATGTGGCCAACGCCTCCATGTACGACGGCTCGACCGCCACCGGCGAAGCCGTGCTGATGGCCGCCCGCGTCACCCGCCGCAAGAAGGCGGTGCTGTCGCCGGGCCTGCACCCGCACTACGTCGGCACCACCGAGACCCTGGCGCACGCCGTGGGTATCGAGACCGTCACCCTGGGCGCCAAGGTCGACGCCGAGGCCGACGTGATCGCCGCCATCGACGCCGACACCGCCTGCGTGGTCGTCCAGACCCCGAACGTGTTCGGCACCGCCACCGACGTGACCAAGATCGCCGAAGCGGCCCACGCCGCCGGCGCGCTGGTGATCGTGGTCGTCACCGAGGTGATGTCGCTGGGCCTGCTGAAGGACCCGGGCTCCATGGGCGCCGACATCGTCGCGGCCGAAGGCCAGTCGATCGGCAACGCCCTGAACTTCGGCGGTCCCTACGTCGGCCTGTTCGCCGCCAAGGAGAAGCTGACCCGCCAGATGCCGGGCCGCCTCTGCGGTGAGACCGTCGACGCCGAGGGCCGCCGCGGCTTCGTGCTGACGCTCTCGACCCGCGAGCAGCACATCCGCCGCGACAAGGCGACCTCGAACATCTGCACCAACTCAGGGCTCTGCTCGCTGGCCTTCACCATCCACATGTCCCTCCTCGGCGAGAAGGGCCTGCGGCAGGTGGCGGCGATCAACCACGCCAACGCCCGCAAGCTGAAGGACGCCCTGTCCTCGGTGAAGGGCGTCGAGGTGCTGACCCCGCGCTTCTTCAACGAGTTCGCGGTTCGCCTGCCCAAGCCCGCCGCCGGCGTGGTCGAGGCCCTGGCGAAGAAGGGCGTGCTGGGCGGGGTTCCGTTCTCGCGCCTCGACCCGAAGGCGGGTCTGGACGACGTGCTGCTGGTCACGGCCACCGAGGTCACGACCGACGCCGACATCAACGAATTCAAGTCCAAGCTGGCCGAGGTGCTGTCGTGAGCATGGTCAATGTCGGCCGCCCCACGCGGCCTGAAGGTTCCACCACCGAGACCCGTCCCGCCACCCTCACGGGCGGCCGAGGCCTGCTGCAGGACGAAGCGCTGATCTTCGAACTGGGCGGCTGGGACAAGACGGGCGTGGACATGCCCCAACCGGCGCTGGACGCCTCGGACCTGGGCGACCTGGTCCGCAAGGACCCGATCGGCCTGCCGGGCCTGTCGGAGCCGGAGGCCATGCGCCACTATGTGCGCCTGAGCCAGAAGAACCACGCCATCGACCTGGCGCTGTATCCGCTGGGCTCGTGCACCATGAAGCACAACCCGCGCCTGAACGAGAAGATGGCCCGCCTGCCGGGCTTCTCGGACGTGCACCCGCTGCAGCCGCAGTCGACCGTGCAGGGCGCGATCGAGCTGATGGACCGCCTGGCCCACTGGCTGAAGACCCTGACCGGTATGCCGGCGGTGGCCCTGTCGCCGAAGGCCGGCGCCAACGGCGAGCTGTGCGGCCTCTTGGCCATCCACGCCGCCCACGACGCCAAGGGCGACCACGCCCGCCGCGTCGTGCTGTGCCCGACCTCGGCCCACGGCACCAACCCCGCCACCGCCGCCTTCGTGGGCTATTCGGTGCGCGAGATCGCCCAGACCGAGGACGGCCGCGTCGACCTGAAGGACCTGGAAGCCAAGCTGGGGCCGGACGTGGCCGCCATCATGGTGACCAACCCGAACACCTGCGGCCTGTTCGAGCGCGACATCATGGAGATCTCGCGCCTGGCTCACGCCGCGGGCGCGTACTTCTACTGCGACGGCGCCAACTTCAACGCCATCGTCGGCCGGGTGCGCCCGGGCGACCTGGGCGTCGACGCCATGCACATCAACCTGCACAAGACCTTCTCCACGCCGCACGGCGGGGGCGGTCCGGGCGCGGGTCCGGTGGTGCTGTCCGAGGCTCTGGCGCCCTTTGCGCCGGCGCCGTGGGTGGTGTCGGGTTCGGACGGCTACAAGCTGGTCGAGTTCGAAGAAGCCGAAGCGGCTGACGCCTTCGGCCGCATGTGCGCCTTCCACGGCCAAATGGGCATGTACGTCCGCGCGCTCAGCTACATGATGAGCCACGGTTCGGACGGCCTGAAGCAGGTGGCCGAGGACGCCGTCCTCAACGCCAACTACATCAAGGCCCGCCTGCAGGGCGTCATGAGCCCGGCCTTCCCGGAAGGCCCGTGCATGCACGAAGCCCTGTTCGACGACAGCTGGCTGGAAGGCACCGGGGTGACCACGCTCGACTTCGCCAAGGCGATGATCGACGAGGGCTTCCACCCGATGACCATGTACTTCCCGCTGGTCGTCCACGGCGCGATGCTGATCGAGCCGACCGAGACCGAGTCCAAGTTCGAGCTGGACCGCTTCTGCGACGCCCTGCTGGCGCTCGCCGGCGCGGCCAAGGGCGGCGACACGGAACGCTTCAAGGGCGCGCCGTTCTACGCCCCGCTGCGTCGCCTGGACGAGACCCGCGCGGCCCGCCAGCCGAAGCTGCGCTGGACCTCCGAGCCGGGGGCCAACCTGGCCGCCGAGTAAGGCTTTCGGTTCACGCCGGAAAATAGGGAAGGGGCCGCCGAAGGGCGGCCCCTTTTCAGTTTGCGCTCAGCTCAGCGGCGCGGACGCGGCGCGTCCGGCGTGATCCGGTCCTCGCGCTGGCGACGGCGGCGCTCGGCGTCGGTTTCTTCGCGACGCTCCAGGCCTTCCTCGGCGCGGAAGGTGGACCGCTCGCGCAGGCCGAAGTCGTCCTCGACGTCGACCTCGGTGTGGCGGACGCTGTCGTCGATGTCCTCGCCGCGCATCTCGGCTTCCTTGCGGAGGATCAGTTCCTCGCGCACCCGGGCTTCCTTGCCGACGACGGCCTCTTCGCCCATCTCGCGGGCCTCGATCTCGCGCTCGCGGAACAGCTCCTCGCCGGCCGGACGGTCGGCCGCGCGCCGTTCGAGACGGACGCGTTCCTCGCGCAGATCCACGTGTTCGCGCACCGGGGTGGTGACGATGTAGGAGCGCACGCGCGCGTGGCCGCGCTCGACCTCGCGCTTGCCGACGACCAGACGCTCCTCGACGATCGGAATGGCCCGCTCCTCGCCGGCCTTAAGTTCGTCGCGGCCCTTCCAGCCGGCCTTCATCCACTCCGCGCGCCGCTTGTCGATGTCGACCGCGCGGGTGTCCTCCAGCGCCTGGATGGCGTTGTCGGCGCGCGCGTCGTCGACCTGCGCGCTGAGCAAGGCCCCGCCGCGGCGCAGGCCCTCCGCATAGGTCTGGCGGTCAGCCTCGGGCACAAAGAAGTCCTTCAGCGTCCCGAAGAAGCTGTGGTGATGGCCGGGGTCGCCGCGGGCCATGCTCTGGTCGGTGATGGTGATCTCTTCGGCGCGCACGCCGGCTGCGGCGAGGCGCGCCTTGGCCTCTTCGGCGTGCTGGCGCGTGTCGAAGAAGGCGGTGACGGTTCGGTTCATGGGGTACTCCTCAGCACTGACGGACGGCTCGTCCGGCTTTCCCCGTCGTTGGATCTCCGCCTCGGTCCGGCGCAGCGTCACGGGGGTGAGCGTGTGCTCGACGCGCCGGCGGCGGCGGATGCGGATCTCCTCTTTCAGGCGCAGCCGCTTCTCCACGACCACGACCTCTTCGACGACGGGCACGACCAGCACGTCGCCTTCCATGCGGACCTGCGGCGGCTGATCGACGTCGCGGTCGACGGGCACCCGTTCGACTTCGACGTCCTCGCGCGCCAGATCCGCTTCGATGTTCACGTCGCGCGTCCGCACGCGCGTGCGCACACGCACCCGCCCGGTCTCCACCGGGCGTTTGGACACCACCACGCGCTCTTCCACGAGGGGCAGGATCAGTTCGCCGGGATCGTCCTTGGCGGACATCGAGGCCGACCTTGCGTGTGGGTCATAGTGATGGGGACATCTAAGCGAACCCCTTGATCGCTCCCGGGTTCCTAGCGCCGAGACGCCTTTCCCGGCGCTGCCGCCTCGCGTTTGCGTGAGGGGCCGGCCGGCGTTCCACGGGCGGAACGCTGAAGGCGGAACCGGGCGTCTGGTGGCGGGGTTCAGCGGCTTCCATCTCTCGGGAAAGCCGGCGTCCACCGTCGGTGTGACGGAGACTGAGCGATGCGTGCTCCAGGCGTTCGAACGACGGCGCGGCTCCAGGCGGCGGGAGCGGCGTCCTCGAAATCACCCGCCGCCGGCCACAATCCCGCCCGTGAAATCTTCGTAACTGGGCGGCGTGCACCTTCCCTGGGCGCATGGCGTTCCACATATGCGGGGCGCCACCTCGCGGCCGCTCGGGCGTTCTGGGGGCCTGACCGACCTTCGGAGACGAGCTTGCTGCAGGCGATGACGTTCGGCCTCATCAGCGACAACGGGCGAGAGCGCGAGCGTCACGACACGCTGGCGGAAGGCTTGCGCCGCCTGATGCGTTTCCTGGTCATGCTGCTGGGCGCGGGGATCATGGTGCTCGGCTTCGCCATCGCGCCGCTGCCCGGCCCGTTCGGCCTGCCGATCGCGGTGGTCGGCATGATGCTGATCCTGCGCAATTCGATCTGGGCGAAGCGCAAGTTCATCAAGCTGCAGCACGCCCGCCCGAACTGGGTCTATCCGATCCGACGCCTGATGCGCCGCGAACCGGAGGTCGCCCCGGTGATGTGGCAGCAGACCCTGCGCACCGAGCGCCTGCTGCTGAACCGCGACGCGCGCTTCCTGGCCCGCACGCGCCGTCGGGTGGTGCGCTGGAAGCGCCGCCGCCGGGCCGAGCGCACCCGCAGCTAAGCCTTTAGCCCGCCTGAAGAATCCTTAATCCAGCCGACCGGCCCCCGCGGTTCTACCGCGGGGGCTTTTGGCGTACAGTCCGTCTCGCGCAGGTCGGGGGTCCTCAAACAGAGGCGACTTGCAATGAAAGGCGACATTGGCAAGGGCGTGGCGGCGGGCTTCGTCGCGACCCTGGCGCTCTCGGCCCTGATGGTCCTCAAAGACCTGCTCGGCCTGTTCCCCAAGATCGACCTGATAGCCCTGCTCAGCGGTTTCATCCACGCGCCGGCGGCGGTCGGGTGGGCCGTCCACCTGTTCATCGGTTCGGTGATATGGGGCGGGCTGTTCGGCCTTCTGGCCCTGAAGATCCCGGGCGCGACCGCAATCACCAAAGGCGTGCTGTTCGCGGTGGCGCTATGGCTGGTGATGCAGCTGATCGTGCTGCCGCTCACGCCTGCCGGCTTCTTCGGGATCGGCTTCGGCTTCTGGGCGCCGGTGGTGAACCTGGCGCTGCACGTGGTCTACGGCGCGGTCCTGGGCTCGGTCTACGCCATGCTGAAGGGGCACTGGCATGCAAAGAGCCCCACGGACGACGCCCGCGGGGCTCTCAGGTACACGCATTACACGCACTGAGGCGTGTGAAGATTAAGCGAGCTTGGAGGCGAGTTGCTCCACCGCGCCGTCGACCAGCGGGTCGGAGCGCTTGCCCTTCAGCCGCTTGGACAGCAGAGCCTCCGCCGCTTCGGCGGCGAGGTCGGCGGCCGCGGCCTTGACGTCGGCCGCCGCCTGCTGCTCGGCCAGAGCGATGCGACGCTCGGCCATCGCGGCGCGACGGGTCAGCTGCTCGTCCAGCTTGGCCTTGGCGTCGGCTTCAAGCCGCTTCGCTTCGGTTTCGGCTTCGGCGAGCATGGCCTTGGCCTGAGCCTCGGCTTCGACGCGCTGGGCCTTCAGTGAGGTCAGCAGGGCCTCGGCTTCCTGGCGGATGCGCACGGCCTGGTCGAGTTCGTCCTGGATCGAGGCGGCCTTGCCGTCCAGCGCGCCCAGCAGCTTCTGGGGCACCTTCAGGAAGACCAGCAGGCCGAAGAACACCAGCAGGCCGACGCCAACCCAGAATTCGGCTTCGGAGAACAGTTCCATAGGATCGGTCCCTCTTAGGCCGCGGCCTGGCCCAGCGCCGCGTCCACGTCCTCGCGGGTGGGGGCTTCGCCGGTCAGCTTCTCGGTGATCGCGGCGGCGGTGTCGCCGGCGATGGTGCGCACGTTCTTCATGGCCTTGTCGCGAGCGGCGCGGATGCGGGTCTCAGCCTGCTCCAGACGCTCGTTCAGGACGGCTTCTTCGGCGGCCTGGCGCTTGGCCGATTCGGCCGCGGCGCGAGCCTTGGCGTCGGCGGCGGTGCGCTGGGCGCGGCCGCGGGCCTCGGCCATTTCGGCCGCGGCGGCCTTGGCCTGGGCCTCCGCCTCGTCGCGGAGCGCGCGGGCGTTGGCGAGGTCTTCGGCGATCTTGGAGCCGCGGGCGTCGATGGCGCCGCGCATCTTCGGCACGAACAGCTTCGCCAGGGCGAAGTAGACGATCGCGAAGATCAGCAGCAGCCAGACGATCTGGCCGGCCCAGTGCTCGAACTGCAGCTGCGGCAGCCCGCCGCCGCCGTGGCCTTCGGCCTCGGCGTGACCGACGGTCTCGTGCACGTCTTGCGCCGCTTCCGGCGCGAGGGCTTCAGGCGCTGTGGCCATGGGGGACGAAGCTCCCTGGAAAAGCGACGAGGACGGCGCGGGGTCGCCAGATTGGCGCCCGCACCGTCCCCGACAAAGCGACTGCGCGGATTAACCGAACAGGATCAGGAAGGCGACGACGAGGGCGAAGATGCCCAGCGCTTCCGTCAGGGCCATGCCCAGGAACAGCATCGGGCGCTCGCCGGCGGCGGCCGACGGGTTGCGCAGGGCGCCGGCGAAGTAGTTGCCGAACATGACGCCCAGGCCGATGCCGGCGCCGATCATGCCCAGCATGGCCAGGCCCGCGCCGATGTACTTAGCGGCAGCAGCTTCCATCGATTTAACTCCCCTAGGATTTGCGATGGTGTGAGGTTTGGTCCGACCGTCAGTGCGAGTGCAGGTTGACGACGTCGTTGAGGTAGACGCAGGCCAGCACCGCGAAGACGAAGGCCTGCAGGAAGGCGACCATGAACTCGAGGGCGGTCAGGGCGACCACCGAGCTCAGGGCCAGCGCCGCGCCCGCCCAGCCGACCAGGCCGAACGCGCCCAGCGAGATGATGAAGCCGGCGAAGATCTTCAGGACCACGTGGCCGCCCAGCATGTTTCCGAAAAGACGGAGGGCGAGGGTGACCGGACGGATCAGGAAGGAGAGGAATTCGATGGGCACGATCAGCGGCAGCATCGCGATCGGGACGCCCGAGGGGACGAACAGCTTGAAGAAGCCCAGGCCGTTCCTCGCGAAGCCCACGCCGATCACCACCAGGATGGTCAGCAGGCCGAGCGTGCCGGTCACCGCCAGCTGCGAGGTCGCCGTGAAGCCGAGGAACATGCCGACCATGTTCATGCCGAGGATCAGCAGGAACAGGCTGAACACGAACGGGAAGTACTTGCGGCCGTCGTGGCCGATGATCGACTCCGCCAGGTTGTCGATCAGGCCGAACAGGCCTTCGCCGACCACCTGCAGGCGGCCCGGGACGACCTTGGCGCGCATGGAGGCGGCGCCGAAAACGCCCAGAACGAGGACGGCGGCGATCATGGTCGCCAGGGTCGAGTTGGTGATCGACAGATTGACCGGAACGCCCAGAACGTCGACGGTCGGCCCCGGCACGACGGTCTGGATCTGGAACTGGTGCATCGGATCGGCCATGGCCGACGACCCTCTCTATTAAAGCACGGGCGCGCCGAACTCAGCGCGCCGCGTCGTCCTCGTCCTCGTCGTCGAAGGGGACCGACGGAGCGATCCCGTGTTCTTCCGTCGCCTTGGCGCTCATCCGGCTCGCCGTTTGCACGACGAGATAGACGCCGATCCCGGTGCCCAGCAGCGTTCCGGCGATCATCCCCCACGGGGCGACGCCGGCGTACCGGTCCAGGAGCCAGCCAAGGCCCAGGCCGCACAAGAGGCCGCCGATGAGCTCGGCCACCATCTGGTAACCGACGCTCGTCACGTCCTCGCCGTAGCGCTTCGGCTTGCGCTGGGTCCGCGCTTCAAGCGTCTCGAGGCGTTCCCCGAGTTGCTTGAGCGCTTCCTCGTCAGAAGGGCGCTTCGGCATGGCGACAACAGAAAACCGGCCGTTCCGCCGGGTGGCGAAGCGGCCGTCTTCGAACGCGGCGGAACCTATAGGGGGCGCCCTTCTACGTCAAGGCGCGGTTGCGCTGCGGTAACGTCATGATTTCACGACAAAAATCGCGCCCGCGACGTGTTGTCCGGCGCCGCGACTCAAGCGTGCGGGCCGTGGATGTGCGCTCCGGGGTCGACTGGAAGCGTGGCCTTGACGCAAAGTCCTCGTCGGGGAAGGGCGAAGCGATGAGAATCAGGCTGACGGCCGCGGTGGCGGCGGCGGGCGTGTGGTTGGCGGTTGGATCCTCCGCCGTCGCGCAGACGGCCGACCCGACGTGTCTCGAGCTGACCGAGCGGTTGCGTGGGCAGGACTTCGTCGGCGCCGATCGTTACGGCCGGGTCGACTACTTCTATCGGCTCTGGATCGCCGACCGGGCGACCGAGGCGCGCCGGCTGCCGGGGCCGGAAGGGCTGCGCGAGAACACGATCGAGCGCCTGGGCGTGACCTGCGCCGCCTCGCCGCGCGAGGCGCTGCAGTTCCTGGTCCGCACCTTCGCGGCCGACGGCGACCTCGACGGGGCCCGCCAGGCGGCGCAGCGCCAAGTGGAGATCGCCGCCAATTCGGGGGCGCTGGAGAACGCCCGGCGCGATCTCGCCATGGTGCTGGTGGCTCGAGGCGACGAGGCGGGCGCGCTGGTCGAGATGCGCCGCGTGCGCGCCGAGCTCTCCGACCCGGCTCTGTTGATGGACGCCTACGAGTGGGGCGCCGCCGGCAGCATGATCTTCGGTTACGGCTCGCCGACCCAGCTAGCGCTGCTGGAAGGGGCCGCGCGCAACGGCCGGCTGCGGCTGACGCAACCGCGTCAGAGTTGGGAAACGCCCGAGGTGGACCTCGCGCAGGCCCTCAGCGAACTGGGCGAGCGCCGACGCAACCGGGGCGAGGGCGACAAGGCGGTCGGCGCCTACGCGGAAGCGACGGCCCTGCTGGCCGCCCGCGCCGAGGAGCTGCGGCGCAAGCGGCCGTTCGGCTGGGAAACCGAGCTCACCGGCGTCGAGGACCTGCTGTCGGAGGCCTATACGGGGCTGACCGAATCGGCCGCCGCGAAGGGTGACCGGGCGCAAACGGTGAAGGCCGCGGAGGCCGGCGTCGCCCTGTTCGCGGGGCAGAAGTTCGCCGCGCCCGGAAGCGGGATTGCGGGCCAGATCGCGAGCCGCCGGTTCAGCGGTGACGCCACCGCCCGCCCGGCCGCGAAGCGTCTCGAACGCACGGCCGACGCCCTGCTCGTCGTCGATGAGGCGGGCTTCGCCGCGCGGCTCTACGAGGCGGAGGCGAACATCTTCGCCGAGGATCCGTCGCGCGTCGCCGACCTGGGACGCGCCTATACGCGCCTGGCCTCCGCGCGCCGCATGCAGGGCGATCTTGCGGGCGCGGGCGAGGCGGTGGAGCTGGCCGGTAAGGCCCTGGCCTACGGCGTGTCGGGCGAGCGTCGCTCCGTCGGCCCGTCCTCCTTCAGCTCGGAGCGTGCGGCCCTGCTCTTGGAAAAGGCGCAGATCTCGGCGGCCCAGGGCGATCGGGACGGGGCCTGCCGCATGCTCGATGAGGCGACAGGCCTGCTGCCCAGACCGAACGACTGGCCGGAGGACAAGAAGGTCGCGCAGGGCGTCGCCGCCGTCCGCGCATCGGTCTGCCCGACGAGCTGAAAAGCCGCGCCCTACTGCGCCGCCACCATCTCCTCGGCGGTGCTCAGGTCGACGGAGACCAGCTGGGAGACGCCGCGCTCGGCCATGGTGACGCCGAACAGGCGGTCCATGCGGGCCATGGTCACCGGGTTGTGGGTGATGGCCACGAAGCGGGTGTTGGTGCGCGCGCGCATCTCGGCCAGCATCCGGCAGAAGCGGTCGACGTTGGCGTCGTCCAGCGGCGCGTCGACTTCGTCCAGCACGCAGATCGGGGCCGGGTTGGCCAGGAACACGCCGAAGATCAGGGCCGCGGCGGTCAGGGCCTGCTCGCCGCCCGACATCAGGCTCATGGTCGCCAGCCGCTTGCCCGGCGGGCAGGCGTAGATCTCCAGGCCGGCCTCCAGCGGGTCTTCCGACTCGACCAGGCGCAGCTCCGCCTGACCGCCGCCGAACAGGGCCTGGAAGAGGGTCTGGAAGTGGCCGTTGATGACCTCGAAGGCGGCCAGCAGGCGCTCGCGGCCCTCGGCGTTCAGCTCGTCGATGCCGTCGCGCAGCTTGGCGATGGCGGTCGTCAGGTCGGCGCGTTCCGAGCGCATCGAGTTCAGGCGCTGCTGGTACTCGTTGGCCTCTTCCTCGGCCCGCAGGTTGACGGCGCCGAGCGCCTCGCGCTCGCGCTCCAGGCCGTAGAGCAGGGACTCCGCGCCGGCGGCGTCGGCCGGCTGGGCGATGGCCTCTTCCTTGAGCTTCTTGCCCAGCTCCTCGGGCGACATGTGCACGGTCTCGCGCACGTGGGTCTCGACCTCGGCCAGGCGCGTGCCGGCGGCCTCGTCGCGGGCCTCGGCCCCGGCGCGCTTCTCGCGGGCTTCGGAGG
>NZ_JAAIVC010000068.1 GCF_010975005.1 Caulobacter sp. 17J65-9
GCTCGGCGGCAGCCGGAGCGGCGGCGCCTTCGGCCGGAGCCGCAGCACCGGCGGCCGGGGCCGCGGCGCCCGGCTGGCGGGCCGGATCCGGCGCCGGGATCGGGAACGAGCCCGAGCCCTGCGAGCGCAGATAGGCGATCAGGTTGGCGCGATCTTCCTGGTTCTTGATGCCGGCGAACGACATCTTGGTGCCCGGCACGATCTTGCCCGGGTTGGTCAGGAAGTGGTCGAGGTCGTCATAACCCCAGTGCGGGGCGTCCTTGACGTGCTCTTTCATGGCGTCCGAGTAGGCGAAGCCGCCGTGGGTGCCCGGCACGCGGCCGACGACGCCGAACAGGTTCGGGCCGATCTTGTTCGGGCCGCCGCTGGAGATGTCGTGGCAGGAGGCGCACTTCTTGAAGGTCGCTTCGCCCTTGGCGACGTCGGCGACCGGCAGGACCGTGCCCCAGTCGGTCGGCAGGGCCGCGGCGGCCGCGCCCTCTTCACCGCCCTCGGCGACCGTGATGGCGTAGCCCGGCTTTTCCGGCGGCTCCGAGGCGAAGAGGCGCGTCGACACCTCACGAACGCCCAGGATGACCAGCGCCGTGGCGAGGCCCGCGCCGAAGATCTTATTCCACTCGAGATCGCCGCTCATGCCGACCCAACGTCCTACAAACCGGCGGCGCGAGGCACGGAATCCATCCCCCGCGCGCGCCCCAGATTCTTGCGCCCGCGTCTCTTACACGGTAGCGGCGCATGCGCAACCGCGCTCGTCGGTCCTCGGCGGCGTCAGGACGCGCCGCGGCGCTTCGCCGCGTACGGATGAGGCCTGCCCGCATGAACCCGATCGTCCTGATTCCGGCCCGCATGGCCGCCACCCGCCTGCCGAACAAGCCGCTGGCCGACATCGGCGGCGTGCCGATGATCGTGCGCGTGCTGCGCCAGGCCGAGGCCGCGGGCGCAGGCCCGGTGGCCGTCGCCGCCGGCGACCAGGAGATCGTCGAGGCCGTGCAGGCGGCCGGCGGCCGCGCGGTGCTGACCGACCCCGACCTGCCGTCCGGCTCCGACCGCATCCGCGCCGCGCTGGAGGCGCTGGACCCGGACGGCCGCCACGACGCGGTGATCAACCTGCAAGGCGACATGCCCTTCGTGGACCCGGCCGTGGTCGCGGCCTGCGCCGGCGTCCTGCGCGACGTGCCCGCCTGCGACGTGGCCACCGTGGTGGCGCCGGAGAGCTCGCCGGCCGACCGGGCCAATGCGGACGTGGTCAAGGCGGTGCTCGCCCTGCCCGAAGGCGCACGCCAGGGCCGCGCCCTCTACTTCACCCGATCGACCCTGTACGGCGACGCGCCGATCTGGCGGCACATCGGCATCTACGGCTATCGCCGCGAGGCGCTGATCCGCTTCACCGAACTGCCGCCCAGCCCGCTGGAGCGCCGCGAGAAGCTGGAACAGCTGCGCGGCCTGGAGGCCGGCATGCAGCTGTGGGCCGCGGTGCTGGACGAGGCGCCGATCTCGGTCGACACCCCGGCCGACCTGGAAGAGGCCCGCGCGGCGGCTCGCTAAACGCGAAGGGCGGTCTTTCGACCGCCCTCCTCATTCACTGCACCCGGCCGGCGGACGAGCCGCCGCCGCGCGGACGCCGCGGAGGCGGGGTCTCCTCGTCGATGCGGGCGTGCGGCACGCCGGCCCGCGCCGCGTCGGCCTGGCGGGTCCAGCGCTCCAGCAGCCGTCCGGCGGTCTCGCGCCCGCCGATGCCGAAGGCCAGGGCCGCGGCCACCGCGGCCGAGCCGAGGATCAGGCCGAAGGCCAACAACACGATCTCGTCGGCGATGCCCATGAAGCTCAGGCCCATGGCGGTCGCCAGCGCGATGGTGGCCCAGCGCACGATGGTCGACGCGAACCGGTCGGCGCCGGCCGTGCCGCGGTCGATGGCGTTGGACAGGAGGTCGGCGATGATCACGCCCGCGGCGATGATCACGCCGCCGACCAGCACCTGGCCGGCCAGGACGACGACGTTCTCCAGCACCTCGGCGACCGAGGCGAACTGCAGCAGGCGCGCCGCCTCGATGGCCGAGAAGGCGACGATGCCCCACATGGCGATCATGGCCACGATCCTGGACGGCGAGGCCCTGGGCGCCGGCGCGGCGGCGAACTCAGCAGCCTCGGCCATGGCCTGGGGCGCGACGCCGGGTTCGCTCGTATCCGGCGTATAGGCGGTCGGCGGCGGGGGCGACTTGATCGACGAGAACTCGGCGATCGACATCACCGCCCGGTCGAAGCCGGTGGCCGGCAGGATGCGCTCGATCACGCTCGCCACCCAGCGGCCGATGGCGTAGCCGATGGCCAGCACGATGGCCGCCGCCAGCACCAGCGGAATGGCGTTGAGGATGGTCGACAGCACCGCGACGGCCGGACGCGAGATCGCCTCGATCTGCAGGGTCTCGAGCGCGGCGATGGTGACCGGGATCAGGATCAGCACGAACACCAGAGTGCCGACCGCGTTGGCCAGGCCGACCCCGGCGCCCGACGCCCGGCCGAGCCCGGCGCGCGCCAGCCAGCGCTCGACGTTGGCGGCCTGCAGCGCCGTGACGACCAGCCGCTTGACGATGGTCGCCAGCAGGAAACCGATGAAGAAGATCAGCGCCGCCCCGACCATGTTCGGAATGAAGGTCAGGAAGTCGGACAGCATCAGGTTCAGCGGCGTGACCACCCCGCCGAGGTTCAGCACGTTCAGGGCGGCCACCAGGCCGACCAGCAGGATCAGCCAGAAGGCCACGTCGCCGAGCTTGGCGCCGACCGTCTCGTGGCGGGTCTTGCCGGCGTTGTGCTGGGCCAGCGCCGGGGTGCGGTCGACCACCCGGGCGAAGGCCCACTTCACGCCCTTGCCCACGAAGTAGGCGATCAGGAGGATGGCGAGGGCGCCGAGGATTCTCGGCCCCCAGAAGGCGACCATGTCGCCGAAATTTTGAACCTGGACGGGTTCCATAAAGCTCAAGCCCCTTGTGCGGCCCGCCCCCGTCGGAATTCAACGGAAGCTCGCCCAAGGGGTTCCGAGCGGGATCAGACCAGCTTGTCGGCCTTGCGCAGGTCCGGGAACCACCAGGCCCACAGCCCCGTCGTCGCCAGCGAGCCCAGGCCGCCGAACACCGCCGCCCCGACCGGCCCCAGGAAGCGGGCGGCCAGGCCGCTTTCGAATTCGCCGAGCTCGTTGGACGCGCCGATGAACAGCATGGAGACGGCCGAGACGCGGCCCCTCATGGAGTCGGGGGTCGCGATCTGGATCAAGGTCTGGCGGATGTTGACGCTGATCATGTCGGCCGCGCCGGCGACGGCGAGCGCCGCGGCGCTGAGCCAGAGCTGGGTTGAGAGGCCGAACACCACCGTGCCCAGGCCGAACACCGCCACCGACCCGAACATCCAGGCCCCGCCGGAGCGCAGGATCGGGAAGCGCGACAGCCACAGCGCCGTGGCCAGGGCGCCGGCCCCGAAGGCGGCGCGCATGATGCCGAAGCCTTCCGGTCCGACGTGCAGCACGTCCTTGGCGAACACGGGCACCAGCAGGGTCGCGCCGCCCAGCAGCACCGCCACCAGGTCCAGCGAGATCGCCCCGAACACCACCTTGGTGCGCCAGACGTAGGACAGGCCCTCGACCATCAGCGCCCAGCGCGAGCCCGGCTGCACCACCGGCTTGGTGTGGGCGCGCACGCACAGCACCAGCACGGCGGCTAGGACGAACAGGCCCAAGGCCACGCCGTAGGCCAGGGCCACCGAGACGCCGACGATCAGGCCGCCGAGCGCCGGGCCGGCGATAGCGCCGACCTGGAAGGCCAGGGAGTTGGCGACGATGGCGCGCGGCAGGGCCTCGCGGGAGACCAGCATGGGCACCAGCGCCTGGCTGGACGGGGCCAGGTAGGCGCGGCTGGCGCCGAACACGGCGGCCACCGCCAGCAGCGCCCAGAGCGGCGGCGAGCCGTGAATGGCCAGGCCCAGGAAGGCGGCGGCGCACAGAGCCTCGACGGCGATGCACAGGCCCATGACCAGCTTGCGGTCGTGCCGGTCGGCGGCCTCGCCGGCGGGAAGCGTCAGGGCGAACAGCGGCAGGAACTGCACCAGGCCGACCAGGCTGAGCCACAGGGCCGATTCCGCCACCCCGTGGCCGCGTCGGGCGATCTCGTAGACCTGCCACAAGACCGCGGCGCTCTGGGTCTGCACGCCCAGCACGGCGGCGACCCGCGCCAGCCAGACCAGGCGGAAGGCGGGAACGCGGAAGGGATTGTCGGAGACGAGCGGAGCGGGTGCGGGCGCGGTGACGGTCACGGTGGCGGGTTTAGCACCCCTTTTCGGGGAAATCTCCTTCTCCCCCTGAGGGAGAAGGACGGAGCCCGCGCACCGGAGCCCGAAGGGCGGAGGTCTGCGCGGGAGGATGAGGGGTCGCGAGACATCGGCCAGGGCGGCGGGCCGTCGCACCGCACGGAACGCGCAGCCCGACCCCTCATCCTCCCGCACGGGCCTCCGCTACGCTCCGGCGTGCGGGGCCCTCCTTCTCCCTCAGGGGGAGAAGGCTCAATACGGCGTGCCGTCCTTGTGGACGTACTCGTCGCCGATCGCGTGCAGGTCGACGTCCGGGTACTCGCAGATGTCGCCGGGCGTGCGCGTGCCGACCTCCAGATAGACCGCGACGGCGTTCGACCGGTTGACGAAGTGGTGGCCGTTCGGAACGCCGCACTTGAAGGCGCAGGCCTGACCGGCGCGCACGGTCTGCTCGCCCTCGTCGGTGATCAGCACCAGCTCGCCCTCCAGCAGCCAGACGAACTCGTCCTCGCCGTGATGCCAGTGGCGCTGGGCCGACCAGGCCCCCGGCGGCAGGCGGGTCAGGTTGACCCCGAACTGGGTCAGGCCGCCGGCGTCGCCCAGGGCCTGCTTCTCGCGCGCGCCGGCGGCGAGGTGGAACGGGGCGGGATAGCCGGAGCCGGTGCGCACCGGCACGGCCTTCAGATCGATGACCATGCGCTTTCCTTTGCAGCGACGCGCGTCCGGCCCTAAACGGCGCGAATGACCATCTCCCGCGTCGATCCCGTTCTCCTCGCCTGCGACCTGATCCGCAAGCCGTCGGTCACCCCGCGCGACGCGGGCGCCATGGACGTGCTGCAGGGCGTGCTGGCCGACCTCGGCTTCAGCTGCCGGCGCATGCCGTTCGGCGAGATCGAGAACCTCTACGCCCGGCGCGGGACCTCGGGGCCGAACCTCTGCTTCGCCGGACACACCGACGTGGTGCCGCCGGGCGACACCGGCTCGTGGAGCGCCGACCCGTTCGAGGCGCGCATCGTCGACGGGGTGCTGATCGGGCGCGGCGCGGTGGACATGAAGGGCGGCATCGCCGCCTGGACCGCCGCCGTGGCCGAGGTGCTGGCCGAGGGCGAGCTGCCGGGCAGCCTGTCCTACCTGATCACCGGCGACGAAGAGGGCGTGGCGCTGGACGGCACCAAGAAGGTGGTCCAGCAGCTGACCGCCGAGGGCGAGCGCATCGACCACTGCGTGGTCGGCGAACCGACCTCCGCCGCCGTGCTGGGCGACACCGTGAAGGTCGGCCGACGCGGCAGCCTGAACGTCTGGATCACGGTCGACGGCCGCCAGGGCCACGTCGCCTATCCGGAGCGCGCCGCCAACCCGATCCCGACCCTGATCCACCTGCTGGAGCGGCTGCAGGGCCGCCGGCTGGACGAGGGCTATCCGGCCTTCCCGCCGTCGAACCTGGAGGTGACCACTATCGACGTCGGCAATCCGGCGACGAACGTGATCCCGCCGCGGGCCACCGCGCGCTTCAACATCCGCTTCAACCCCAGCCACACCGGCGCGGGCCTGATCGCCTGGATCGAGGAAGAGTGCCGGCTGGCCGGCGAGGCGTCGGGCCGCAAGGTGACGCTTGAGACCCTGCACTCCGGCGACGCCTTCCTGACGGAGCCCGGCCCGTTCGTGGACGCGGTGATGGCCGCCGTCGAGACGGTCACCGGGGTGCGCCCCGATCCCAACACCAAGGGCGGCACCTCGGACGCGCGGTTCATCCGCGCCATGTGCCCGGTCGTGGAGCTGGGCCTGGTCGGCCAGACCATGCACCAGATCGACGAGCGCGTGCCGGAGACCGAGGTCCGCCAGCTGCAGGCGGTCTACGCCCAGCTGATCCGCGGGTACTTCAAGACCTTCGCCTGAGACGGGCTCCGTCGCTCGCCTTCGTGCGGCGCCCGTCGCATCGGTCCTTGCCGCCGAGACCGGCCGCGATAGTCTGCCGGGCGCTCGCGGCTGAAGGACGGTTCGGGGGATGAGTATCGGCATACCGGTCGGCGACGCCCTGCGCCCGCTGCCCTACCACCTTCGCCTGGTCGAGCATCTCAAGCGCGCCGAGCCCGAGGTCTGGCGCTGGGCCTCGTCCTACGCCGTGCAGGAACAGCACGTTCAGGCCATGCGGGCGGGCCTGCTGCGCGAGACCTATCGGCTGACCTCCGAAAGCCACGCGCAGGCCTACGCCGCCCTGGCGACCGTGACGACGAAGCTGGAGATCGACGCGCCAGCCACCCTCTACCAGGCCGGCGGCGAGAGCATGAACGCCGCCCTGTTCTACCTGCCGGGCGAGGTGCACGTGGTGCTCTACGGCCCGGTGCTGGAGAAGCTGAGCGCCGAAGAGTTCATCGCCCTGCTGGGCCACGAGCTGTCGCACTACCGCCTGTGGGCGATGGACGGCGGCGACTATCACACCGCCTCGCGCATCCTGGACCACACCCTGGCCGATCCCGGCGCGGCGGCCAGCCACGTCAACACCGCGCGCCTGTTCGGCCTCTACACCGAGGTGTTCGCCGACCGCGGCGCCGCCTTCGTCAGCGGCGCGGCGGGACCGTCGATCTCGACCCTGGTCAAGGTTCAGACCGGCGCGGCCAACGTCGATGCGGCCGCCTATCTGGCCCAGGCCGAGGAGCTGGAGCAGGCGGATCCCAGCCTGTCCCAGGCGGTTTCGCACCCCGAGATCTTCATCCGCGCCCAGGCCGCCGACAAGTGGACGCGCGGCGAGGCCGGGCTGGACGCCTGGCTGCGCAAGCGGCTGCAGGGCCCTCTGTCCATGGCCAAGCTCGACCTGATCGACCAGGGCGAGCTGGAGCGGCTGACCCGGCGGCTGATCGCCCGCTTCGTCGAGCAGGAGCCGATGCGCAGCGAGCTGGTGATGTCGCAGGTGCGCCGCTACTTCCCCGACTGGTCCGCGACGGAGGCGACGCTCGACCTGGCCACGGTCACGCCGGAGACCGCCGACGACAGCGCGCGCGACTACCTGGGCTTCGTCATGCTGGACCTGGCCCTGGCCGACCCCGACCTGCGCGACCACGCCCTCGTGGAAGCCGCGCGCGCGGTCAGGACGCTGGGCCGCTCCGACGCCTTCCTCGAGGCGCTGAAGCGCGACGCCGGCCTCGCCAAGCGCGAGGTCGACGCCCTGACCCGCAAGCTGAAGGCGGCCGCGTGATGGACGACCAGCAGACCGCCGACATCGGCCTTTCCGAGGCCCTGGCCCGCAACCAGGGCATGGCCCTGCCGATGGACGACGTGCTGTTCGCCGTCCTGCCGCTGTTGCGTGCGGTGAGCGAGCTGCACCAGCGCGGCCGCGTGGCCGAGCTCGCCCCCGGCGACATCGTCCAGGCGCCCAACGGGGTCCTGCGCCTGCGCCGGCCTGAGGGCGTGCCGCCGCGCTATCGCCTGGACGCGATCAAGGCGGTGCAGCCGACACCGAGCTCGGCCCTGAACATCATCGACGAGGTGCGGCTGACCCGGGACTCCGACACCGGCGTCGCGGTCGAGACCCTGCGCGCCGAGCGCGACCCGGACAAGCCGATCACCAAGCCGGTCTACCTGCCGGGCTTCGACGCCTGGGAGCTGCGGCTCGGCCACCACGACGAGATCACCGACGTCTTCCGGCTGGGCCAGATCCTGGCCTGCCTGGCCTGCGGGCTGGACTTCAACGATCCGAACGACGTCGACCGGTTCGCCTCCCATCGCCAGAACCTGTTCGCCATCGTGCACCGGCTGAACCCGGTGCTGGCCAATGTCGTGGTCGAGATGACCGCGCTGAACCGGCACGACCGGGCCACCGACCTGGCCGCGCTGGCGCGGCGGCTGGAGACCTGGCGCGACCAGCCGGCGACGCTGGACGTCGAGCGGGTGCTGGCCACGGCCGCCGGCGCGACGTCCCGGCGCACGGCGGTGCTGTCCCATCTGCGCGACCGGCTGTTCGACCTGTCTCGGCGCAACCGGCTGCTCTACTTCCGACCGACCCAGTCGAGCGTGAACTTGACCGTGGCCAGCGTGCCGCTGGTGCTGCGCCTGGAGAGCGTTCAGCCGGACCACCTGTGCACCTGGGGCGGCGAGTTCGCCGCCGAGGTGACCGCCGGCAAGGCGGTCAACCTGCGCCGCTGGCTGCGCTTCGAGGACCAGACCTACCTGCCCGCCTCGCTGGACCGGCTGATCCAGGAAACCCGCCGCGACCGGGCCGAGTACGGCTTCAGCCACCTGCGCCTGGTCATCGCCTTCCTGCGCTGGAACAACCTGAAGGAAGCGCCCGAGGAACGGATCACCTCGCCTCTGCTGTGGATCCCGGTCGAACTGGTCAAGAAGAAGGGCGTCACCGACCAGTACGTCCTGCAGGCCACCGACGACGAGGCCGAGTTCAACCCGGCGCTGCGCCACCACCTGCGCCAGCTGCACGACATCCGACTGCCCGAGACCATCGACCTCGGCGAGGTCTCGCTGGAGCAGATCCACGCCGACCTGCAGGCCCAGATCCAGGCTTCCGAGCCGGGCGTCGAACTGCGGCTGCACACCCGTCCGTCGATCCGGCTGATTCACCAGAAGGCGGTCCAGCGGCTGCAGCAGTTCCAGCGCCGGCGCGGCCGCGACCTGCGCCGCGCGAGCGTCGGCCGGCCGGACTTCAGCTACGACCGCGAGGACTACCGCCCGCTGGGCCTGGCCCTGTTCGAGCAGCAGGTGAAGCCGAGCCCCCTGCCGCTGCGCGGCGCGGTCGGCGGTCGCGCCCCGGCCACGCCCGTCCACATGAGCGCGCCGACCGCCGAGGTCGAGAACCTGACCTTCTCCCTGCCGGAGGACGAGGGCCACAAGTTCGCCTGGGACCTGGACCTGACCCAGGTCACCCTGGCCAACTTCAGCTACAAGAAGATGTCCCTGGTGCGGGACTACGACCAGCTCATCGACGAGCCGGCCTCGAACCCCGCCTTCGACCGGATCTTCTCGATCGAGCCGCGCGAAGTGGAGACCGCGCCGCCGCCGGCCATCCCGCTTTCCGAGCAGTGGAACGTCGTGGCGGGCGACGCCACCCAGAACGCCGCCGTGGGCGTGGCCCGCAGCGGCCGCAGCTTCATCATCCAGGGCCCGCCGGGCACGGGGAAGTCGCAGACCATCACCAACCTGATCGCCGACTACGCCGGCCGCGGGAAGCGGGTGCTGTTCGTCTGCGAGAAGCGCGCGGCGCTGGACGTGGTGTTCCATCGGCTGAAGCAGAGCGGCCTGGACGACCTCTGCTGCCTGATCCACGACTCCCAGACCGACAAGAAGGCCTTCGTCCATAACCTGCGCGACGGCTACGAGCAGTGGGTCGCCCAGGGCGACAACCTGGCTCGCGTGGCCGAGGCGCGCGGCGCCGCGGTCAAGCTGGCCGAGGAACAGCTGGCGCGGCTGGAACGGTTCGAGACCGCCATGGCCTCGGCCCCGGAGAGCCTGGCCTGTTCGGTGCGCGCCCTGATCCGGCGCGCCGTCGCCCTGCCGCCGGCCGATCCCGGCGTCGGGCCGGCCGTGCGCGAGCGGCTGCCGGACTACGCTGTCTGGGCGGCGCAGCGCGATCTGACCGACCGCTTGGTCCGCACCCTGCGCGACCGCTTCGGCCTCGACAACCTGGCCAGCCATCCCTTCGCCGGCCTCTCCGGCGCGCTGCTCACCCACCCGCAGGCCTACGCCGAGACGGAGGCGCGGCTGGACGCCTGCGACGCCCTGTTCGACGAGCTGGACGCCGCCTTCGAGAACGAGAACCAGCTGCTGTCACGCGAGCTGACCCTGGCCGACGCCATGGAGCTGACGCGGGCGGCCGCGCTCGTCGACGGCTTCGACCTGGCCGGCCGGCTGGAGCTGCTGGACCCCGCCACCCAGCCGGCCCGCGACCTGCGCGCGGCGTGCGCCGACCTGGAGCGGCTGTCCGACCGCGTGGAGCAGGCGGCCAAGGCGACGGTCCACTGGCTCGACAAGCTGTCTGCGCAGGACACGGCCGCGGCTCTGGACATGGCGCGTCAGGACGAGGGCTCGCCCCTGCGCCTGTTCAAGCCGGGCTGGTGGCGGCTCGGCAAGGAGCTGAAGCGCCGCTACGACTTCGGCAAGCACGCGGTGAAGCCGAAGCTGGCGACGATCCTGGCCGAGCTCTCCGCCGAGCACGACGCGACGGCGGCGCGAGAGACGGCCGAGCAGGCGCTGCGCGCCCGCTACGCGGTCCGCGACTTCGCCGCCTTCGCAGAGGCGGTCCAGGGCCTGACCGACGAGCTGCGGTCGAGCCCGTTGCTGCGGCGGATGGTCGAGGCCCTGCGCCAGTCTCCGGACGCCGCCCGGGCCGACGCGGCGGCGGCCGACGCCGTCTCGCGGCTGGCTGCGATCGTCGAGCGCGACTTCCACCTGCCAGCCGGGCGGAGCCTCGACGACCTGCTGGAATGGCTGCGCGACACGCGCGAGGCGCTGGACGACCTGCCCGACCTGATCCCGCTGCTGCGCGCCGTCCATGAGGCCGGTCCGGCCTTCGCCGGCATGCTGCAGGACCTGCCCCTGCCCCCGGCCGGGTTGGAGGCGCTGGTGGCGGCGGAGTCGCTGGCGCGGCTGATGCGCCAGGATCCCGAGTTGGCGCGGTTCGACAGCCAGGCCCTGGCCCAGGCGGCGCGCCGCGTCGGCCACGCCGAGAAGGCCGGCCTGCAGCGCAACGCCGCCATGGTCCGCGCCGCCCAGCACCGCAAGTTCCTGGACAACGTGCGCCGCTCCACCCTGTCGGTGGCGCAGCTCGACGAGCCCGGCCGCCAGTTCCGCAAGCGCTACGCCACAGGCCGGCGCGAGCTGGAGCACGAGTTCGGCAAGACCATGCGCTACCGCGCCATCCGCGAGATCGCGGGCGGCGACACCGGCGCCGTGGTCGACGACCTGAAGCCGATCTGGCTGATGAGCCCGCTGTCGGTCTCCGACACCCTGCCGCTGCAGGGCGACCTGTTCGACGTGGTGATCTTCGACGAGGCCAGCCAGATCCCGATGGAGGAGGCCGTGCCCGCGCTCAGCCGCGCCCACCAGGTGGTGGTGGTCGGCGACGAGATGCAGCTGCCGCCGACCAGCTTCTTCTCCAGCGCCGTCGACGAGGACGACAGCACCGTCGTCGCCGAAGAGGACGGCGAGCGCGTCGCCATCACCCTGGACGCCGACAGCCTGCTGAACCAGGCGGCGCGCAACCTGCCGGCCACCCTGCTGGCCTGGCATTACCGCAGCCGCCACGAAGCGCTGATCAGCTTCTCCAACGCGGCCTTCTACGAGGGGCGGCTGATCACCATCCCCGACCAGCGGATCGAGGGCCAGGCGGCCGAGATCACCGCCCGGCGCTCGGACGCGCCGGAGGCCGCGAGGCTGGCGGTCGACGAGCTGCTGGAGCGGCCGCTCAGCTTCCACCCGGTCGAGGACGGGGTCTATGTCGGGCGCTGCAACCTGCCCGAGGCGCGGCACATCGCGGCCATGGTGCGTGAACTGCTGCTGCGCGACACCGGCAAGAGCATCGGCGTGGTCGCCTTCTCCGAAGCCCAGCAGGGCGAGATCGAGAGCGCGCTGGACGCCCTGGCGGCCGAGGATGCGGCCTTCGGGACGCTGCTGGAGAAAGAGTACGTTCGCGAGGACGAGGACCAGTTCAACGGCCTGTTCGTGAAGAACCTGGAGAACGTGCAGGGCGACGAGCGGGATATCATCCTGCTCAGCATCTGCTACGCGCCGGGTCCGGACGGGCGGATGCTGATGAACTTCGGCCCGATCAACCAGCGCGGCGGCGAGAAGCGGCTGAACGTCATCTTCAGCCGGGCCAAGCACCGCATGGCCGTGGTCTCGACCATCCGCGCCGAGGCGATCACCAACACCCACAACGACGGCGCCGCGGCGCTGAAGGCCTTCCTGCAGTTCGCCGAGGCCAGCGCGCGCGGCGAGGGCGAGCGCTCCCAGGCCGTGCTGGGCGCGCTGAACCCGGGCGCGCGCGAGGCCTTCGCCTCGACGCCGCCGGTCGACCCGCTGCGGACCTCGCTGGCCGAGGCGCTGCGCGCGCGCGGCCATGTCGTGCACGAGCATGTCGGCCGCTCGCAGTTCCGCTGCGACCTGGCGATCTCGGGGCGCGACGGCGACCGCTACGCGCTCGGCGTCCTGCTGGATCCCGCGCCGGGCGAGGGGGCGGCCCGCGTGCGGGAGCGCTACGTGTTCCGGCCGGACGTGCTGCGCGCCTTCGGCTGGCCGGTGATCGAGGTGCTGTCGGCCGACTGGCTGCGCGACCCGCTGGGCGTGGTCGAGCGGATCGAGGCCCGGCTGGCCGGCCGCGACGACGTCGACGCTGATCCCCTGCTGAAGAACCTGGAGCAGCCGCTCGAGGCCGCGCCGCCGCCGCGCCTGGAGGAGCCGACCAACCAGGCGCTGCCGGCCGCCTCCCTGCCGGCGCACATGCGCGAGTTCCGCTTCCAGCAGGGCGCGTCGAACAAGTTCTGGCGCATCGGCGTGCAGGGCCTGGACGTCACCGTCGCCTACGGGCGGGTCGGGACCAAGGGCCAGGCGATGGTGAAGTCCTTCGACAGCGAGGCCCGCGCCCGGCGGGAGATGGCCAAGCTGATCGAGGAGAAGCTGCGCAAGGGCTACGCGGAAGCCGACTGAGCGCCGCCGCTCAGTACTCCACGTCGGTCAGGTACAGGCCGTCCGGCGGGGCGACCTGGGCGCAGCGGGAGCGGTCGGCCGCCACCAGCGCCGCCTTCACGTCGGCGACGCTCCAGCGGCCCTGGCCGACCTCGGCCAGCGTGCCGGTCATGGAGCGGACCTGGCGGTGCAGGAAGCTGCGGGCGGCGAAGCGCAGGTGAACCTCCGCGCCCACCCGCTCGACCGTGGCCAGGTCGAGCGTCTTCACCGGCGAGGCCGACTGGCAGGCGGCGTCGCGGAAGGTGGTGAAGTCGTGCAGGCCGACCAGATGCTGGGCGGCCTCATGCATGGCCTCGACGTCCAGCGACTTGCGCAGCCACCACACGCGCCCGCGCTCCAGGGCTGGCGGCGCGGTGCGGTCGAGAATGCGGTAGAGATAGCGCCGGCCGGTGGCCGAGAACCGGGCGTGGAAGTCGGCGTCGACCTGCTCGGCCGCCAGCACCACGACGCCCTTGCGCACCAGCTTGGCGTTCATCGCCTCACGCACGGTCTTGGCCGGCCAGTCCTTCGTGAGATCGACATGGGCGACCTGACCGGTGGCGTGCACGCCAGTGTCGGTGCGCCCCGCGCCGCCGACGGAGACGGTCTCGCCAGTGAAGGCGTGGATCGCCTCCTGCAGGGCGTCCTGCACCGAAGGCGCGTTCTTCTGGCTCTGCCAGCCCTTGAACGGGCCGCCGTCGTATTCGATCAGCAGGCGGTAGCGCGGCATCAGCCCAGCACGGTCCCGACCGCCAGCGGGAAGCCGCGCAGGAAGGTCTCGGCGTCCTGCGGGCCCTTGCCCTCGCGCTGCACCTTCACGAGGCGCACGGCGCCCTCGGCCCCGGCGACCTTGAGGCCGTCGTCCAGCAGGGTCCCCGGCGTGCCCGATCCCGGCTCCAGCCGGGTCAACAGCACCTTCACCCGCACCGGACCCTTGTCGGAGGGCGCCTCGAACCAGGCGCCCGGGAAGGGCGACAGGCCGCGCACGTGGCGGTCGATCTCGATCGCCGGGCGGGCCCAGTCGATGCGCGCCTCCGCGGGCGTGATCTTCCTGGCGTAGGTCGGCTCGCCGGCCTGCTCGGTCTCGGTCGCGCCGCCGCGTTCGATGGCGGCCAGGGCGCGGGGCAGCAGGGAGGAGCCGGCCATGGCCAGCTTGTCGTGCAGGGTGGCCGAGGTGTCGTCGGCCGAGATCGGCACGATCTCCGACAGCACGATCGGGCCCTCGTCGAGGCCTTCGGTCATGCGCATGACCTGCACGCCGGTAGCCGCGTCTCCGGCCATGATGGCGCGCTGGATCGGCGCGGCGCCGCGCCAGCGCGGGAGCAAGGAGGCGTGCAGGTTGAAGCAGCCCAGGCGGGGCGCGTCGAGCACGTTCGCCTTGAGGATCTGGCCGTAGGCGACCACCACCGCGACGTCGAGATCCAGGGCCTGGAAGGCCTCGACCTCGGCCGGGTCGCGCATGGACACGGGCGTGCGGACCGGCAGGCCCAGCCCCTCCGCGAAGGCCTGCACCGGCGAGGGCGCCAGCTGCTGGCCGCGGCCGCGCGGCTTGGGCGGCTGGGTGTAGACGGCGGCGATCTCATGCCCGGCGGCGACCAGCTCGGCCAGGGCGCGGACGGCGAATTCGGGAGTGCCCATGAAGGCGATGCGCATGGGCGGGGGTCTTAGCGGGAGCGGAGCGGGATTGCACGCGCTCTGTCGCCTTCTCCCCTTGCGGGAGAAGGTGGCCGGCGGAGCCGGCCGGATGAGGGGTGTCGGCGGGACGTTTGAAGATCGGGCGTAGGATGAACGGGCGCTACGGCCAGCCGAGGTCGACGCCGGCACCCCTCATCCGGGTTGCTCCGCAACCCACCTTCTCCCGCAAGGGGAGAAGGGAAAAGCACCCGCTCTTTTACGCCGCTTCGCGGATGACCTTCTTCACGCGCTGGACGGCGCGGTCGCGCTTCAGGCGCGAGAGGTGGTCGATGAACAGCACGCCGTTCAGGTGGTCCATCTCGTGCTGGATGCAGGTGGCGTAGAGGCCGTCGGCCTCTTCCTCGACCTCGACGCCATCGTAGCCCAGATACTTCAGGCGCACCCGCGCGGGGCGCTGGACCTCGTCATAGACCTCCGGCACCGAGAGGCAGCCCTCCTCGTAGGGCGCGGTCTCGTCGGAGGCCCAGGTGATCTCCGGGTTCACGAAGTACTGCGGCTTGGGCTCCTCGCCTTCCTTGGCCAGGTCCATGACGATCACGCGCTTCAGCACGCCGATCTGCACCGCCGCCAGGCCGATGCCGGGCGCGTCGTACATAGTCTCCAACATGTCGTCCATGAGCGCGCGCAGCTCGTCGTCGACGCGCTCCACCGGGGCGGAGACCTGCTTCAGGATCGCCGCGGATTCAGCGACGTTGAGGATCGGACGGATGGCCATGGCTGGGAGGTAGGCTCGCAATACCTGAGGGTCAAGGTCGGGGATTAGGCCGCCGCCAGTTCGGCGTCGCGACGAATGCGCGCGACCATGGCGGCCAGGCCGTTGGAGCGCTGGGTCGACAGCGCTTCGGACAGGCCCAGGCGCTGCACCGCCTCGCGGGCGTCGAAGCTGGCGATCTCTTCCGGCGTGCGGTTGGAATACAGCCGCAGCAGGACGGCGATCAGGCCCTTGACGATGTGGGCGTCGGAATCGCCCCGGAAGGCCAGCCGGCCGTCGGGCGTGCGGCGCGTCGACAGCCACACCTGGCTGGCGCAGCCGTGCACCTTGTTGGCGTCGTTGCGTTCGCCCTCGGCCAGCGGCTCCAGCTCGCGGCCCAGGTCGATGACGTAGCGATAGCGCTCCTCCCAGTCGCCCAGGAGGTCGAATTCGTCGGCCAGTTCGGTCAGTTCGTCGGCGATCGTCGTCATCGGCGCTCAGATAAGCCGGGCGCGCGGCGGCGGCAACGCGTCGCGTCAGCCCACCCGGATCAGCGTGGCGCTCGCGGTCAGGCCTTCGCCCGGCGCGGTGCGCACGGTGAAGCTGCCGCCCATGGCCTCGCAGAGCAGGCGCACGATCGGCCAGCCGAGGCCCGCGCCCTGGTTGCGGCGGGTAAGCGCGTGCTCGCCCTGCTCGAACGGCTGCATCAGGCGCGGCAGTTGCTCGGGATCCAGGCCCTCGCCGTCGTTTTCGACCTCGATGATCACCAGCGGGCCCTGGGCGCGGGCGCTGACGCGCACCTCGCCGCATTCGGGCGCGTAGGCCACGGCGTTCTGCAGCAGGTTGACCACCACCGTGCGCACCGCCTTGGCGTCGGCCAGCACGGCCGGGACCGGGCTGGGGATTTCGCAGGCGAAGCGCAGGTCGCGCGCCGCGGCCTCCTCGCGCACGCTGGTGATGGCGTCGTCGAACACGGCGTCCAGCGGCTCGACGCGGGGGTCCAGCTCCATCTGGCCGCTCTCCAGGCGGGCCATCTCCAGCACCTGGTTGACCAGGCGCAGCATGCGCAGGCCGCTACCGCGGATGATCTCGGCGTATTCGCGGTACTGCGGCGCGCCGAGCGGGCCGTAGAGCTCGTGGCTGAGGATCTCGGAGAAGCCGATGATCGAGTTGAGCGGCGTGCGCAGCTCGTGAGCGGCCATGCGCAGGAAGGAGCGCTTGCCGGCGGCCTCGCCGCTCTCTTGCCGCGCCTCGGGGCGGGCCTCCTGACCGGCCGCGCGGCGCTCCGCGAGACGGGGCGGGACGGGTACGGAACGCTGAGCCATACGCGACATTCGGGCCTTCGACCTTCGACTGTGTCGTCGGAATGCCACGATTGCGCTTACGAATCCGTTTCTTCGCGTGCTTGCGAAACCGTTGCCGGAGGTTTGGATTTCTCGCCCCGTAATCGCGCGTCACGGGAGCCGGCTCGCAGGGGCCGTCTCAGCGGTTAAACTGTCCCGTTCACTGAACCGCAGCGACTCACCCTTGCCCGAACACGCGCCCCTAGAACGGATCGACGGCTCCTCCGCCCCCGCGCGCGAGGAGTTCGAGACGTTTCTGATCGGCGCGCTCGGCTGGAGCGCCCTGGTCGTCGTCGCCGGCGTCGCCCTGTGGTTCGTCTACGGCTACTCGGTCTTCGTGCTGGGCGCGCTGATCGCGGGCGCGGCGCCGGGCCTGCTGATGCAGCTGCTGCGCCTGCGCGACGGCGAGATCGCGCGGACCGCCGCCATGGGCGCCTGGGCCGTGTTCGGCTCGCTGGCCGCGGCCGCGACCGGCGGCCTGACCGGCCC
>NZ_JAAIVC010000069.1 GCF_010975005.1 Caulobacter sp. 17J65-9
CGCCCCGCCTTGGGCGCGGGCAGGATCAGGCCGGACGGTGCGGCGACGGCGGCCGCCGGCGCCGGCGGGGTCGCGGCCGGGGCGGCGACGGGAAGGGCGCTGAGGGCCGCGAGGGCGAGGGAGGCGTGAAGGCTGCGCATGGATGGCTCCAGGGGTGAGGCTCGACCACTAGGCGGCCCCGGTTTTGGCGAAAACGTCAGATCAATCGCGATTTCCGCCACGCGCGGACGCGCGTCGGGCGGCGGCGCGGGTCAGGCCGCGCTCGGCCTGGGCGAGCGCGGCCGCGACAGCTGCAGAGCCAGCCACGCGGCGGCGACCAGGTCGTAGGCGAAGCAGAACGGCGGCCACCACGCCGGCACGCCGGGGTTGGCGATCAGGTCGCCGCGCAGGAGGTCGAACAGGCCGTGGGCGACCAGGCCAAGCACCACGACCCACAGGCTGGTCCGAAGGCCGATCGCCGCCAGGATCGCGAAGGCGACCAAGCCGATCGTCTCGGCGCCCAGGGCCGAGGCGGAGCCCGCCCGGATGGCGAACACGTCGTAGAAGCCGGCGATGACGACCAGCACCAGCGGGTAGTAGGCGCGCCGGCGGTCGTGGCGGGTCAGGGCGCCCAGCAGGGCCACTCCCAGCGCCAGGCCGGCGCCGATCAGATATTCCATGGTCTCGCACCGAGGTTGTCGGGTCCGGACCGGGGCGGCCGGGGCGAGACGATTGGTAGGCGGCGCGCGGTCTTGCCGAAACGACGGATGAACCGCACTTTCCGCCATGGCCTCCGTTTCGACCCCTCCCCGCAAGATCGCGCTCGTCGGCTATCGCGGCGTGCAGTCGCTGGACCTGACCGGGCCGTTCGAGGTGTTCGCGATGGCCAACCGGTTCAGCGGCGTTCGCGCCTATGAGCCCATCCTCGCCTCGCCGGACGGCGGCGACATCGTCTGCAATTCCGGCGTCAAGCTGGCGGACACGGTCGCCCTGGCGGACCTGCCGGACGATCTCGACACCATCCTGGTCGGCGGCGGCGACGAGCCCGGCCTGCGCTCCATGGGCGAGGCCTCGATCCTGGCCTGGCTGAACGCGCGGGCGCGGACGACCCGGCGCGTCGGCAGCGTCTGTTCGGGCGCCTTCGTGCTGGCCGCCGCGGGCATGCTCGACGGCCGGCGCGCCACCACCCACTGGGAGGTCTGCGACGTGATGCGGACCTTCCGCCCGGACGTCCGGCTGGAGCCCGACGCGATCTTCGTGGCCGATCCGCCGTTCTACACCTCGGCCGGCGTGACCGCGGGGATCGACCTGTGCCTGTCCTTCGTCGAGGAGGACTGCGGGCCGGAGGTGGCGCTGGCGGTCGCCCGCAACCTCGTCCTGTTCATGCGCCGGCCCGGCGGCCAGACCCAGTACAGCGCCGGCCTGAACGTGCAGACGGCGGCGACGCCCAAGATCCGCACCCTGATCGCCGAGGTCAGCGCCGACCCGAGCGGCGACCGCAGCCTGCCCAGCCTCGCCGACCAGGTCGGCATGACCGAGCGCACCTTCAGCCGCATCTTCGTGAAGGAGACCGGCACGACGCCGGCCGCCTTCGTCGAAATGGCCCGGGTCGATCGCGCCAAGGCCCTGCTGGAAACCTCCGACTGGCCCCTGGCGCGCGTCGCCGACCGCTCCGGCTTCGGCAGCTCCGACGCCCTGCACCGCGCCTTCCACAAGCGCGTCGGCGCGACGCCGGGGGACTACCGCGCCCGCTTCGGCCGGCGACCGGCGGCGGGCTAGCCCGGCGGGCTCCAGCGGGCGACCCGGCGGCGACGCCAGTCGTACTGCATGTAGCGGGCGGTCTCGGCCGCGTGCGCTTCGCCCAGCGTGCGGGCGACGACGTGCAGCGCCCCGTCGATGCCCGCGCTGACGCCTGTGGCGGTCAGGATCCGGCCGTTGTCCACCACCCGCGCCCGCGGCAGCACCCGGGCGCAGTCGAGCGCGCGCAGCTCGTTCAGGGCGGCGTAGTGCGTGGTCGCCGCCAGCCCGCGAAGCAGGCCGGCCGCGCCCAGGATCAGCGCCCCGGTGCAGACCGACAGAGTGAGCTGCGCCTGCGCGCTGGCGGCGCGCACGAACTCCAGCATGTCCGGCCGGCCCATCTCCCGCCGCGTGCCGCGCCCCCCGGGCACGACCAGCACGTCGACCCGGCCGATGTCGGCGGCGCAGGCGTGGGGGTTCACGCAGAGGCCGTTGCGCGCGACCACGGGACCGGCCTCCAGGGCGACGGTGAACACCTCGAAGGCGAAGGTCTCGTCGGGCCCGCGGGCGACGCCGAACACCTCGAAGGGACCTGCGAAGTCGAGCACCTCGACGTCGTCGAACATCAGCACGGCGACGCGCCGGGGCGGGGCGGTTTCGGGGGTCACGGACGGCGCTCCGGCTGTTCATCGAGGGTGCGCAGGAAGGCGATGATCTGGCGCCGTTCGTCGGCGCTGAGGTCCAGCGTCCGCAGCTCCGACGTCCCGTCCGGCGCCGCCGGCGCGCGGCTGTAGTGGTCGAGCACCTGATCCAGGGTCGCGAACTGGCCCGCGTGCATGTACGGCGCGCGGCGGCTGACGCCCCGCAGCGACGGGACCTTGTAGGCCCGGACCTGGGCGGGATCGTCGACCACGGCGAACTCCAGCTCGTCACAGCCTTCGCCGTCCGCGTCGCTGTATCGGCCCTTGCAGTTGAACGGACTGTCCACCGCCTGGCGCACGCCGGCCGCCCGACCGAGGTCGGGGGCCGCGCCGGTGCGGGCCGGCACGCCGGTGTTGGCGAAGCCGTTGTTGGTCAGCAGCGGGCCGTTGTGGCAGGTCGCGCACCGGGCCTTGCCGATGAACAGCCGCAGGCCCGCCGCCTCGTCCGCCGACAGGCGCGCATGCCGGCCCGGCGCGCCGAACACGCCGGCCAGATAGTCGTCGAACCGGCCGGGGCGGACCCTCAGGGTGCGTTCGTAGGCGGCCACCGCCTTGCCGAAGTCGGCGAAGACCCGGTCGACGGCCGCCTGGTCGGCGGGCGCCATGCGCGCCCAGGCGGCCCGAGCCGCGGCGTCGCCGACCGGTGAGGCGCGCAGGGGAAACCGCCCGCGATCGCTCAGGTCGGGCATCGGTCCGAACAGCTTTTCGTACGGACCGCGATAGTGGGCGGCCACGACCCGCGCAACCTCGGTGCGCGTGAAGCCGTGCTCGACCGGGTTCTCCACCGGCCCCAGCGCCTGGGCCCACAGGCTGTCGGCGCGCCCGTCCCAGAACTGCCAGGGCGAATGGACCGCCGGCGCGACCGGCATGGTGCGGCGCGCGCCCGTGCCGACCCCGCGGCCGGTCGGGCGGGCGTCGGTGAAGGCGTGGTCCGGCTGGTGGCAGCTGGCGCACGACACCTTCCCGTTCGCGCTCAGCCTCGCATCGGAGAACAGGGCCTCGCCCAGCCGCGCCGCGGCGGGGTTGTCGGCGACGCGGTTGGACGGATCGGCGGGCGGCGCGCCCAGCTCCGCGATCCAGAGGCTCTTCAGGGTTTTCAGCTCGCCGTCGGACCAGGTCGGCGGGGCGGCGGCCGTGGTGAAGGCCAGCAGCACGGCGGCCACCGCCGCGCCGACGAGGGGCGTGCGCCGGCTCACAGGACGACGTTGAAGGTGATGCGGTCGGATCGCCCGTCGGGCGCGCGGACCTTCAGCTTCAGCTCCCACCAGCCGGTCATCGAGAACTTCACGCCGTTGATGACGTAGTCGCCGGGCGTGGCGGCGGGCGTCGCGCGCGGCGCGGTGGGCAGGCCGTGGCCGTGCTCGGGCATGCCGCCGTCGACCGCCAGCTCGGCCCCGTCCACCGGGCGTCCGGCCGCGTCGGTGAGGTGGACGGTCCACCGGTGCACCTTCGACAGCGGAATCGGCGTCACGGCGCTGTGCAGCTGGACGTGGAACACGCCCTGGTCGGTCGACCGGTCCAGCGAGGTGTCGAGGCCGGCGGCGTCGACCGCGCCGGCGATCATCAGGGCGCCGATCAGAACGGCCGCGCCAAGGTGGCCGAGACGGCCGAGGCGGCCGCCGCTTTGGTTTGCTGAGCTGGACATCTCGTTCTCCGCTGCGTCCATCGAAGGCCGCCTCAGAAGACCGGATCGACGGCGTGTCGGAAACGACAAGCCTGCCGCAATTTCAGCCAAACGCGGCGACAGCGCCCTCCAGCTAGGCCGCCAGCCGCTGGCTGAGCGCGGCGTAGAGCTGGGCCGGCACGATCGGCTTGCCGACGTGGTCGTCCATGCCGGCGGCGCGGCAGCGGGCGACGTGCTCGGGCTGCACGTCGGCGGTCAGGGCCAGGATGGGCAGGGCTTCGCGGCTGGGCGCCAGGGCGCGGATGGCGCGGGTGGCCTCCAGACCGTCCATCACCGGCATGTGCACGTCCATAAGCACCAGGTCGTAGTCGCGCGCCTGCACGGCCGCGACGGCTTCGGCGCCGTTGGCGACCGTGTCGACCTCCAGGCCCATGGCGCCCAGGAGGGTCGCGACCAGCACGCGGTTGGCCTCGGCGTCGTCGGCCAGCAGCACGCGCGCGGCGCTGAGCGGACCCGCGGCGGCCGGGGCTTCGGTCGCAAAATCCTCCGCCAGCGGCAGCTCGACCTCGAACCAGAAGGTCGAGCCTTCGCCCGGCTGGCTGTGCGCGCCGATCTCGCCGCCCATCATGCCGATCAGCCGGCGCGAGATGGCCAGCCCCAAGCCCGTGCCGCCGAAGCGGCGCGAGATCGAGCCGTCGGCCTGGACGAAGCGTTCGAACAGCTGCTCGAGCTTTTCGGCCGGAACGCCGATGCCGGTGTCGACCACCTCGACGCGCAGCCCCACCCTGCCCTCGCCCGCCGATCGGGCGGCGGCGCGGACCGTAACCCCGCCGCTGGCGGTGAACTTCACGGCGTTGGACAGGAAGTTCAGCAGCACCTGGCGCAGCCGCCCGGCGTCCCCGACCAGCCGCAGGTCGTCCCGCTCGACCGCCATGTCCAGCGCCAGGCCGCGTTTGCCAGCCTGCTGGGCCACCAGACCGGCGGCGTCGTGGACCAGCTCGTTCAGGCGGAAGGGCGCGGGATCGAGCTCGGTCGCGCCGGCCTCGAGCTTCGAATAGTCCAGCACGTCGTTGATGACGCTCAGCAGGGCGTCGGAGGCCACGTGGATGCGCGACACCCAGTCCGCCTCCTCAGTCCCCAGTCGCCCGCTGTCGGCGAGCAGGCCCGCAAAGCCGATGATGCTGGTCAGCGGGGTGCGGATCTCGTGGCTCATATTGGCCAGGAACTCGGACTTCACCGCGGCCGCGCGCTCGGCGGCGGCCGCCGCGGCCTTGTAGTTTTCCTCGGCGGCGCGCCGGGCTTCCAGATTGACCTCGCGCGCCAGCGCCGCGCCCAGGGCCTGGGCCAGCATGGTCAGGAGCTCGACGTCGTCGTCGGTGAAGGCGTCGACCTTCGGCGACAGCGCCTTCAGGGCGCCCACCGGCCGCCCCGCCTCGAACAACGGAACGCAGACCATCGAACGCAACCCGACCCGGCGGCAGGCCTCCCGGTTCACCCGGGCGTCGTCCTCGGCGTCGCGACAGTAGAGGGTCTCGCCAAGCTCCACGCACAAGCCGGACAGCGTCCCCGCGCGCGCCAGCCGCAGCCCGAGGTGTTCCGCCCGCGCCGGGTCGACGGCGCGATAGACCATGTCCTCGCCCTCGACGAGCTCGACGATCACGCCCTCGGCGGAGGTGATCTCGACCACCCGGTCGACGATGACCTGCATGAACTCGCCGAGATCGACCCGCTGGCTGCACAGCAGCGACTGCACGGCGACGATGCGTTCCAGACGCCCCAACCTCGCCTGAAGTTGGTCGCGGTCCTCCTGGACGGGCGCGGGGCCGCGAAGATCAGCTGTACTCACGAAGCACCATCCGACTACGGAGCTTCAGAGTTAAGACGCGCGTGTCGTCGGACCGTTAACGGCGTCCGGACTTTTACGGGGTCACCGGCCGGCCGCCTGAGCCAGCCGCAGCGCCCCCAGCACGCCCGAGCGGTCCCCCAGCCCCGGCCGGACCACCAACGCCTCGTAGTCCGACGCGGCCGGGCCGAAATAACCGCCGGCCAGCACCGCCGCCTGGCGGCGTACCCGCTCCAGCAGGCCCGGCGTGTCCATCACCCCGCCGCCCAGGATCACCCGCCGCACCGCCAGCACCGCCTGCTGGGTGATCACCAGTTGAGCCAGGTATGAGGCGATCACCTCGTGGCCGACATGGTCCGGCGGCAGCCCGCCCAGCGACGCGCCCCAGCGGGCCTTGATCGCCACCCCGCAGGCCAGTCCCTCCAGGCAGCCGCCGTGCCACGGACACGACCCCGGATAGTCGAGGTCGGCCGGGTGCCGAACCGGCCGGAAGTGGCCCATTTCGGGGTGACGCGTGCCGTGCACCAGCCGCCCGCCGATCAGCACGCCGGCGCCGAGGCCAGTCCCCACGGTCACATAGCTGGCGACGTCCACACCCTGGGCCGCGCCCCAGGCGGCCTCCGCCAGCACCGCGCCGTTGACGTCGGTGTCGAACCCGACCGGACAGCCGAAGGCTCGGCCGATCTCCCCGGCCAGGTCGGTGTCGCTCCACCCGGGCTTAGGCGTCTCGACGATGCGGCCCCAGCGCGGCGACTGGGGGTCCGGATCCACCGGCCCGAAGCTGGCGACGCCGATCGCGGCGAACGGGCCGTGCCGCTCGGCGATCCCGCGCAGGTGCGCTACGGCCGCCGCCAGGGTTTCGGCCGGCGTGGTCGTCGCGATCCGCGCCGGCTCGATCAGGGCGTCCGGCCCACGGGCGGCGGCGACCACGAACTTGGTGCCGCCGGCCTCGACGCAGCCGTAGAGGGGCGCGTGCGTCATCACGCGCCCACGCGCCGGGGCGCCGTGCGCGTGGCGATCAGGAAGCCCAAGGCCGACAGAACGTTGACCGCCACGCCGGTGATCGCCAGCGACAGGGCCAGGTGCGTCTCGCCGCCCAGCGCGTCGCTGCCCAGGGTGACCAGGGTGGGCGCGAGGCCCAGTCCCACCACCGACGCGACGACCAGGAAGGTCGCCACGCACACGCCGCGGATCTCGTTGGGCACCAGCACCGCCAACGCCGTGGTGGTGATCAGCCCGCAGGCCGAGCCGGCGAGCAGCAGCGCCGCCAGCACCCAGCCGAAGCCGGCGACGCTGGGCATGATCGGGAACAGGGCCGCCGGAATGGCGAGCACCGACACGATCGCCGCGCCGTACAGCACGCCGCCTGAGCTCTTGGCCTTCTGGCCGGCGTCGGCGGCGAACCCGCCCAGCACCGAACCGACCAGGCCCGAGCCCAGGATGGCCAGGCCCATCCAGCCCGCGAACTGGGCCGGCTGCTGGCCGAAGTCGCGGGTCAGGATCGGAGCCGCCCAGACGGTGGCGGCGGTGTCGGCCATGACCACGCCGATCTGGCCCAGGAACAGCGGCAGCAGGAAGCCGCGGAGCGCCCACAGTTCGCGCAGCGCCGGGCCCAGCGCCGCGGCGTCCTTGACCACCTCGCGCCGGGCCGGCTCGCGCATCGGCAGCAGCGGCAGCACCAGGACGGCGCTGACCAGGCCGAAGATCAGCTGCACGCCGCGCCAGGGCGCCAGGCCCAGCACCGGGGTTTCGCCCAGCGCGCCGAACAGGGCGCCGCCGATCGCAAAGGCCGACGCGCCGCCGACCATGGTGCCCAGGGTCAGCAGCAGCAGCGAGCGGCCGCGCCGCTCGGGCGCGCTGAGGTCGGCGGCCAGAGAGATGGCCACCGGCAGGGCGCAGACCGCGCCGACGCCGGACAGCATGCGGGCCACGAACAGCCAGGCGAAGCCGTCGGCGTAGGCGGTCATGACGCTGCCGACGCTCCACAGCACCGCCATGGCCGCCAGCAGCCAGACCCGCCGGCCACGGTCGGTCATGCGGCCGACCGGCACCGCCATCAGGGCGATCGGGATGGACGCCGCAAGGCCCTGCACCAGGCTGATCTGGAAGTCGTCGAGGCGCAGGTCGGCCTTGGCGGCCTCCTGCAGGGGGCTGAACAGCACCCGGACGGCCGAGGCGCTGGTGACGGTCAGGGCCAGCAGCAACAGCGACGCCAGGTGTCCGCGCGCGCGGGCGGGCGCGGGCGCCTCGGCGGCGCCCGTCAAGGTCTCGGAGGTCACGCGGATCAGCCCTTTCTGTCCGACATCCCCTTCAGGATGTCGCCGATGGAGGTGTCGAAGTGGTCGTCCATGGCCGCGGCCGCGGCGACCGGATCCTTGGCGGCGATGGCGGCGGCGACCGCGCGGTGGCGCTCGATCATCAGCTGCCGGTGGGTGAGCGCCACGCGCGTGCCCCAGGCGGCCGGCACGGCCACCGTCATCAGGTGCCGGAACGAGGCGACGATCTGCACGAACAGCGGGTTGTGGCTGGCCCGCGCGATCGCCTCGTGGAAGGCGATGTCGTGGTCGGTCAGCTGCTCGAGATCGGCCTCGCTGGCGGCCATGGCCTCGGCCAGGGCGAGGATGCCGGCGGCCTCGGCCTCGCTGCGCTGAACGGCGGCCAGGGCGGCGGTGCGCTGCTCGATGGTGCGGCGCACCTCCCACACGTCGGGCACGCCGATCTGGGCGGTGCTGATGGCGTGATCCAGCGACGTGGCGAACACCGAGCCGTCCATGGCGGCGACCCGCGGCTTGCGGCCGTTGCCGACGTCGATCAGGCGGAGCGCCGCCAGCGCGCCGAAGGCTTCGCGCATGACCGGGCGGCTGACGCCCAGGGAGGCCGAGAAGAAGGCCTCGCCCGGCAAGCTGTCGCCGACCCGCAGGCCCTGGACGCGGATGTGGTCGGTCACCGCCTGCATGGCGTGCTGGACCCGGGAGCCGCCCTCGCGGCGGTCGGCGAGAGAGACGTCGCTCATGTCAGGCCGCCATTCCCAGCGCGCGGTAGTCGGAGGGCGAGCGGCCGAAATGGCGGCCGAAGGCCCGGGCGAAGCTGGCGTTGTTCAGGTAGCCGGCCTCGTAGCCGACCAGCGACACCGGCAGGTCGGTGGTCAGCAGCAGCCGGCCGGCCAGGGCCAGGCGCTGCTCGGCCAGGGCTTCGGCCACGGTGCAGTCGAACAGTTCGCGGAAGCCCTTGGCCAGCTTGGTGCGGTTCAGGCCGCAGGCGCGGGCTATGCCGTCCAGGGTCAGCTTCTCCGTCCAGCGCTCCTCGATCATGCGGCGCGCCGCCATCACCCGGCGGGTGTCGGCCGGCGACAGCCCGCCCTCGCGGCTCAGCGGGGCCAGCTCGCCGGCGTCGAACAGGCGGATCGCCTCGCACAGCAGCTCGATGCTCTTGGCCAGCCGGTAGGTCGAGCGGGCCTCGGCCGAGACCGGCGCGTCGCGCAGGGCCACGGCGATGCCGCGCAGGGCGCCGGGCAGGTGGAAGGCCTGGCGTTCGGCGTCGAGCAGCCGGGCGCCGCCGATCCGCAGGACCGCCTCGCGGGCCACCAGGAACACCAGGCGGCAGCCGACCGGCGGGCGGGTCGCCGCGCCCAGGCGCAGGCTGGGCTGCGGTCCGAATTCGAAGGTCAGGGTGACCGGGTCGGCCGGGACCGGCGCGTCGCCGAGCGGTCCGGCGCCGATCACGGCGGTCATTTCAGGGGAGACCACGATGATCTCCGCGACCGCCTCGGGGGCGGTCGTCGATAGCTTGGGCGTCATCCTCGGGTACCCTTGTAAACGGGCTTGAGGATGAGCCTGCCACCTGTCTGACAGCTTGGCAATCACCTGTCAGACAGGTCCGAACGTCGCACGACGCCGGCGCTCACAGGCTGAACACCTTGCCGGGGTTGAACAGGTCGTGCGGGTCCATGGCCCGCTTGATGGTGCGCATCAGGTCGACGGCCTCGCCCAGCTCGCGCTCCAGCCAGTCCTGCTTGCCCAGGCCGATGCCGTGCTCGCCGGTGCAGGTGCCGTCCATCGCCAGCGCCCGCTCGACCATGCGAGCGTTCAGGGCCCGCGCCTCGGCTTCCTCCTCCGGTTTGTTCGGATCGATGACGAACACCACGTGGAAGTTGCCGTCGCCGACGTGACCCAGGATCGGCGCGGGGATGGAGGCGGTCTCCAGGTCGCGCTTGGTCTGCGCGATACACTCCGCCAGCCGGCCGATCGGCACGCACACGTCGGTGGGCCAGCCGACACAGCCGGGCCGCAGGCCGACGGCGGCGTAATAGGCCTCGTGCCGGGCCTTCCACAGCCGGTTGCGCTCCTCCGGCAGGTTCGACCACTTGAAGGCCCCGCCGCCGTTGGCGGCCGCCAGCTCGGCGGTCATGGCCACCTGGTCGGCGACGTGCGTCTCCGAGCCGTGGAATTCGAAGAACAGGGTGGTCTGCTCCGGATAGTCGAGCTTCGACCAGCGGTTCACCGCCCGCATCTGCACGTCGTCGAGGATCTCGACGCGGGCCAGCGGGATGCCCAGCTGGATCGCCTGCACCACCGTGTCGACCGCGCCGTCCAGGGTCTCGAAGCTGCAGACGGCCGAGGAGATCACCTCGGGAATGCCGTGCAGGCGAAGCGTCACCTCGGTGATGATCCCCAGCGTCCCTTCGGAGCCGATCATCAGCCGGGTCAGGTCGTAGCCGGCCGCCGACTTGCGCGCGCGCCGCGAGGTGCGGATGTCCTTGCCGTCGGGGGTGACCACCCTCAGCGACAGCACCGCCTCGCGCATCGTGCCGTAGCGGACCGCGTTGGTGCCCGACGCGCGGGTGGCGGCCATGCCGCCGATGGTGGCGTTGGCGCCCGGGTCGATCGGGAAGAACAGACCCTTGTCGCGCAGGTGTTCGTTCAGCTGCTCGCGGCGCACGCCGGCCTCGACCGTGCAGTCGAAGTCCTCGGCGTTGACCGACAGGATGCGGGTCATGTCCGACAGGTCGAGGCTGATCCCGCCGCGCACCGGGGTGATGTTGCCTTCGACCGAGGTGCCGGCCCCGAACGGGACGATCGGCGTTTTGTGCTCGCGGCACAGGTTCACGATGGCGACCACCTCCTCGGTGGTGCGCGCATAGGCCACCGCGTCGGGCAGCAAGGTCTCGAAATGGGTTTCGTTCTGGCCGTGCGCCTGGCGGGCGGCCGCGGCCGTGGTGAAGCGCTCGCCGAGCAGGGCGCGCAGGGCGCGCTCGAGGTCGGCCGGCAGGGCGGCGGCGGTCGGGGTGTCCAGCAACGCGGTCATCATCGCACCTTTCGGCCCCGGGCGGCGGAGCCAGGCTCGATCGAAGGGGACGGGCGGGACGCGCGAGGCGCCCCGCCCGCGGCACTCAGGGAGGAACTAGAAAGCGTACTTCAGGCGGACGCCGACCCGGCGGCCGTCGCCGGCGATGCCGAGGTTGCGGACCAGCGGGGCCGGAAGCCCGGTCGCGGCCAGCAGCGACTGGTCGAGATAGGTCTCGTAGTACTTCTCGTCGAACAGGTTGGTCGCGAACAGGCCCAGCGTCCAGTCGTCGTGGGTCCAGGTCACGTTGGCGTTGACCAGGAAGTACTTCTCCATCTCCGGCTGGAAGGTCGGGCTCAGGGTCGAGCCCATGCGGTCGCCCTTGCCGATCAGCGTGCCGTCGAAGCGCAGGTCATCCGACCCCAGCGGCAGGACGTAGGAGGCCGTCGTGAAGAAGTTCCAGTCCGGCTGGAACAGGATGCGGTCGCTGGCCAGCGCCATGCCGGTGGTCGCCTCGTACTGCGAGCCGTCGGTGATGCGGGTGTGGTTCCAGGTGGCGCCGCCCTGCAGGGTGAACCGCTCGGTCGCCTTCCAGGTGGCCTCCAGCTCGGCCCCGTAGCTCTCGACGTCGCCGCTGTTCAGGTTGATGGCGACGAAGCCGACCCCGCAGGTGCAGGGCGCCAGGCTGTTCTGGCCGATGTAGTCCGAATAGTCGTTGTAATAGGCCGCGACGTTCAGGATCAGCTTGTGGTCGGCGCTGGTGAACTTGTTGCCCACCTCGTACGACCACACCGAGTCGCCCTGGTAGATCGGGTTGGGCGCGCCGGGACCGTTGGCGCCGCCGCCGCGGAAGCCGCGCGACACCGAGGCGTAGGTCATGTTCCGCGGCGACCACTTCTGGCTCAGGGTCACGCGCGGCTGCAGCTCGCTGGCGTCGTAGTCGGCCACCGCCGAGCTGACCGACAGCTCCTGGTGGTCGTAGCGCAGGCCCGCCGCCAGCTCGAGGGTGTCGGTCATCCTCCAGAACACGGTGCCGAACACCGCCGCCGACGACAGCTCGCTCGACTCCGACGTGGGCGCCGAGATGCCGAACGGCACGATGGTGTTCACCCCCGAGTTCTTGCTCTCCGACGACTGGGCGAACACGCCGACCAGGGTCGAGACGCGGTCGCTCCAATGAGTGTCGAAGCGCAGCTCGCCGGTGACCGTCTTCATGCTGTTGCGGCCGTCGGTGGTCCGCAGGAAGTCGATCGGGCCGTAGTCGCCGTCGCCCGAGGCGCGGCCCTTCTTGTCGTCATAGGCTGCGATGGCGGTCATCTGGGTCCGCTCGCCCAGATCGAACACGCCCTTCAGGTTGGCGCCCCAGTAGTCATAGGTCGCCAGGCTGTTCACGTTCAGCGCCGTGTCCTGGACGTAGTCGGTCGGGCCGGACAGGCTGGAATACGCCGTCTGGCTGCCCTGCACCTGGTCGTAATAGGCGCCGAGCGTGATCTGGGCGCCGTCGGCCGGATCCCAAATCAGCGAGCCGTTCAGCGAGTGCTGCTCCAGCGGGCGCGCGTCGCCGCCGGCCAGGGTGTTTTCCGAGAAGCCGTCGTGGGCGTGGTAGGACGCCGCCAGGCGCCCGCGCAGCTTGCCCTCGACCAGCGCCCCGCTGACCACGCCCGACAGGCTGCGGTAGTTGTCCGGGCCGGCGTAGTCGGCGGTGATCTTGCCGGTGAGCTCGTCGGTCGGCGCGCGGCTGATCACGTTGATCGCGCCGCCCAGCGTGTTGTTGCCGAACAGGGTGCCCTGCGGGCCGCGCAGCACTTCGATCTGCGCCACGTCCAGGGTCGGGCTGTTCAGGTACGACGTGTTCGGCTGGTAGATGCCGTCGATGAAGATGCCGACGCCCGGCTGGACGGTGTCGATCAGGGTCGTGCCGATGCCGCGGATCGAGACGAAGGCGCGGCCCACCGCGTCGGAGTTGATGGTCAGGCCGGGCGCGAAAGCGGCCACGTCCTTGACCGTGATGACCTGCTGGCGCTCCAGGGTCTCGCCGCTGACGGCGGTGACCGCGATCGGCACCTCCTGCAGCTTCTCCTCGCGCTTGCGGGCGGTGACGACGATCTCTTGAACGGTGTCGCCAGTGTCCGTGGCGGCGGTGTCGGCGGAGGCCGTCTCGGCCAGCGCCGCGGTCGGGAGCAGCGCCAGCGACGCCACGCTCCCGAGCAGAATCTTCCTGATCCGCATCCCTGTTTCCCTATCCTCGCCGCACTCTTCTGACGGTGCTGGTCGTACGGTGAGGCTACAGGGGCGCGACCTGTCTGATAGGTCCGGCGAGTGTGCCGAGCGGCACGATCGCTTGGCCGGATTATGGGCCGGAGCCGGGACGCCGGCGGCTCACCAGCAGGTGTAGCCGCCGTCCACCACCACGATCGAACCGGTCATCAGGCTGGCCGCGTCGGACGCCAGGAAGTGCACCACCGAGGCGATCTCGTCGGGCTCGCCCAGCCGCGCCATCGGCGTGGAATCGATCCAGCGCCGGTACATCTCGCCGGAGCGGTCGGCGAAGGCGTTGATCGGGGTGTTGATGTAGGTCGGGGCCACCGCGTTGACCCGCACCCCGCGCGCGCCCCACTCGGCGGCCAGTGATTTGGTCAGCTGGTGCACCGCCGCCTTGGAGGCGTTGTAGTAGCTCTGCGGCTGGGGCCGGTTGACGATCAGGCCGCTCATCGAGCCGACGTTGACGATCGAGCCCGAACCCTGGGCCAGCATGTGCCGGCCGAAGGCGCGCGCGCACCAGAAGCTGCCGTTCAGGTTCACGTCCAGCACGTTCAGCCAGTGCTCGTCGGCCACGTCCTCCGCCGCGGTCTCGCTGCGCGCGATGCCGGCGTTGTTGACCAGCACGTCGATCCGCCCGGCCCGCGCCATCAGCTCGTCGGCGACCGCCGTCACCCGCGCGGAGTCGGTCACGTCCATGACCGCCGCCTCGGCCGCGAAGCCCTTGGCCGCCAGTTCGGCGAGCCCCTTCTCCAGCAGCTCGGGACTGCGGTCGGCCAGGGTCACCTTGGCGCCCGCCTCGGCCAGCGCCTGCGCGCACGAGAGGCCGATGCCGCTGGCCCCACCGGTGACCAGCGCCACGCGGCCGTCCAGCCGCAGCTTGTTCAGATACATGGAATGACTCGGGTTCAGGACCAGAAGCGGGCCGCGGGCATGTCGGCGTCGGCGGACGCGTAGCCCTTGGCCATCGAATAGACGTCGCGCGAGCCGTGCGCGTAGGCCGGCCAGGGCAGGTCGCGGCCGCTGGCGAAGGTCACCCAAAGGCCGTGCGCGCGATCGGCCAGGCCCTGCGGCGGGTTCTCGCCCACGAAGCCCCGGGGGCCGGTGGCGCAGGCCAGGGTGTCGAACACGAAGGGCAGCTCCAGGGCGTGGCAGGCGCCCAGCTCCCCGCCGCAGGCCGGCGAGCGCCAGTCGAACTCGTAGAACCAGGTGCGTCCCTGGTGCGCCTGGGCGAAGCGCCGGGCCGGCAGGCGGAACACCACGTCGTGGGTCGCCTCCGACAGGGCGTCGCCGCCCCTCACGCCCTTGCGGCCAAGGCCGTAGGCCTTCAGCAGGTCGCGCGCCCGCGGCGTCGACTTGGCCAGGAAGAACCAGGCCAGCAGGCCGCTCGCCTTCTCCCGGACGCCCGTCGGCACGAAGTAGATGTTCATCTCCTCGCGATTGGTGCCGACCAGCACCTCGACCTTCGAGCCCGCCCCCTTGGCCAGGGCCGCATGCGGATGCTCGGGCAACACGTCGTCGCCGATCACCGGCAGGAAGCGGCTGAGACCGTAGCTGGGCTCGCGTCCGTTCGGCTCGCGCAGGTCGATGCCGGGCAGCGGCGCCGACACCTTGTCCAGGGCCGCCAGCCCCGCCTCGAACGGGACGGAGCGAAAGCCCTCCAGCGTCGGCTTGATCTTCAGCAGCTTGGCCAGCCGGCGCGTCACCTTCCGCGCGACGGGCAGGGTGCGCACCATTTCGCCGTGGCCGCTCTGCACGATGGCCCGGCGGAACAGGCCCTCGGCCAGGGGCGAGGCCAGCAGGTTGGCCACCGACATGGCCCCGGCCGACTCGCCGAAGACGGTGACGTTGTCCGGGTCCCCGCCGAACCGGGCGGCGTTGTCGCGCACCCACTGCAGGGCGGCGATCTGGTCGCGCAGGCCCAGATTGGTCGGCACGCCCTCGATGGGCAGGAAGCCGTCGATGCCCAGGCGGTAGTTGATCGCGATGCAGACGACGCCGGACCGGGCGAAGCCGCCGCCGTCGTGCACCGGCGCGTCGTTGGCCCCGCCGATGAAGGCGCCGCCGTGGATGAACACCATCACCGGCCGCTCGCCGCCCGGCCCGTCCGGGGCCCAGACGTTGAGGTTCAGATAGTCGTCGCCCTTGCGCCAGCCCTCGCCGACCAGGGTCGCGATCTCGATCTCGGGGAACGGCTTGGAGATCTGCGGCGCGTTCGGCCCATAGCGGGTGCAGTCGCGCACGCCCACCCACGGCTCCGCCGGCGCCGGCGCCTTGAAGCGGCGCGCGCCCACCGGCGCTGCGGCGTAGGGCACGCCCAGGAAGCGCGCGACCCCGCCCTCGGCGGTTCCGCGGATCTGCCCTTGGGGCAGGGCGACGATGCGTTCTTCCATGGACCCGAACCTTACTCGGCTCCCTGAGTGCCGGGCGCGGGCGCGCGCGCCTAGGCCCGGGGCTTTGCCGATCCGCACGCGCGCGGTGCAGGGCGAGATCAGCCGCCCGGCGAGCGCAGGGTCAGCCCCAGCCGCAGGGCGCGGGGCGGGCCGAAGCTCTCCACCCCGTCGGCGGTCTCGCCGGTCTCGACGTCGGCGTCGAACAGGTTGTCGGCGGCGACATAGAGGCTGGCCGTGTCGGTCAGGCTCCAGGACAGCTGCGCGTCGACGCCGAGCGCTGGAGAGAGCCGGCGCGTGTTCAGGTCGTCCTCGAACCGAAGGCTCTCGTAGCGCAGGGCGGCCTGCGCCTGCAGCCGCGCCGTCGCCTGCCACACGGCGCCGGCCGTGACCGTCCACTGCGGCGCCTGGGCCGGGCGCTTGCCGGTCAGTTGCGGCGCGTCGGCCCCGCCGTCGACCTCCGCGTCGGTGAAGCCGAAGGCGGCGCGCAGCTGAAGCCCGCTAGCGAAGTCGCGCGCGACCTCGCCCTCCACGCCCACGGCGTCGATCTCCCCGGCGTTGCGCCGCTCGCGCAGCACCCCGCCGGCCGGGATGAAGCCCGCGCGCGGGAACGTGCCCGGCCCGAAGCCGATGGTGACGTTGGTCACCGGGTCGTCCAGCCGGTTCCAGAACGCGGTCAGCGCCCAGCCGCCGCCCTCGAAGGCGCCGCCGGTCCCCAGCTCCGCGCCGTACAGCCGCTCGGGCTCCAGCGCCGCGTTCGCCTCGGTGACGTCGTTGCCGACCCGGAACGGCCGGTGCAGTTCGTTGAGCGTCGGCGGCCGGAAGCCGGCGTAGGTGGCGCCGCGCACATAGACGGTCTGCGACAGGTCGCGCCGAACGCCCAGCCGCGCGGTCGGCACGGTCCCGTCGCGGTCCGGCGGCCGGTCGTCCAGCAGCACCGCGCCGGTCGCCCGGTCGCGTTCCACCCGCCTGCCGTCGCCGCTGGCCCAGCCGTCCAGCCGCGCGCCGCCGGCCACCAGCC
>NZ_JAAIVC010000006.1 GCF_010975005.1 Caulobacter sp. 17J65-9
GCCAGCGGGTGGCGGCCCTGCGCCGGCGGCTGGGCCTGCCGGGCGACGGCGCCTACGATGCGGTGCTGGCCGAGGCGGTGCGCGAGGTCCAGGCCAGCCACGGCCTGCCCCCGACCGGCGCAGCCGACGCGGCCACGATCGCGGCGCTGAACCAGGGCTTCGCCCACGACGAGCAACTGATCCTGGCCAATCTGGAGCGCGCCCGGGCCCTACCCGCCGATCCCGGCAAGCGCTTTCTGGTGGTCGACGCCGGGGCCGCGCGTCTGGCCCTCTACGAGAACGGCCACGTCGTCGACAGCATGCGCGTGGTGGTCGGCAAGCCCGCCCAGCCCACCCCCGCCCTGGCCGGCGTGGTCCGCTATGCGGTGTTCAATCCCTACTGGAACGTCCCGGAGGACCTGGCCCGCGACCGCGTCGCCGCTCATGTGCTGAGCGAGGGGCCGGGCTTTCTGGAGCGGCAGCGCATGGAGCTGCTGTCCGACTGGGAGGACGACGCCCACGTGATCGCGGCCTCGCAGGTCGACTGGCCGGCGGTCGCCGCAGGCCGGCAGTCGCTGCGCGTGCGCCAGCTGCCCGGTCCCGGCAACATGATGGGCCAGGTCAAGCTGATGTTCCCCAACGACTTCGGCGTCTATCTGCACGACACGCCGGCCAAGGAGCTGTTCCGGGAAGAGCGGCGCAACTTCAGCTCGGGCTGCGTGCGCCTGGAGGACGCGCCCCGGCTGGCGCGGCGGCTGCTCGGCCCCGCCCGTACGCCGGCGCCGGGCGGCGCCCCGGAACAGAGCGTCGACCTGGCCGAGCCGGTCCCGGTCTACATCCTCTACCTGACCGCCGCGCCGGGGACCTGGGGCGTGGAATTCCGGCCCGACGTCTACGGCCGCGATCCGGCCCTGGTCGCCGCCCTGGCCCGCCCGTCCGCGGCCCCGGTCCGGACGGCCGCGGCGGCGGCGCCGGATCCGCGGATCATCCAGACGCGGCGATAGCCAGCCGGTAGTCCGCCTTCTCGCCCCGGCGCGCGGCGTTGCGCATCAGATAGACCTGGACCGTGTAGTCCCCGGCGGCCAGCACCTTGCCCTGGAACGTGCCGCCCGAGACCGGGCCGACGAACATGGCTTCGCTCGCGCCGGGCGCCAGCAGGTTGAAGTAGGCCGACGTGTTGTCCGAGACCAGCCGCACGGCCAGGGTCTGGCCGGCCCGCACGTTCACCAGGTAGCGGACGCTGTCGTAGCCCGAGACCTGTCCCTGCAGCAGGGTCGACGAGGTCCCGGGCTTGAAGGTCACCCGCTCGGTGCGCACGCCGGCGTCGGCGGCGATGCACGGGGCCGCCGCCAGGATCGCGAGCGCGGCCAGGGCTGGTCGAAGGGTCATGCCGGGCTCCCGTTGCACACGTATGGCCGTCCAACGGTGTCAGCCCCGCCCCGTTCCGGCGGCGCGCCACGCCGATCCGCCCCCGGGCGAGGCTCGTCCCGGCCCTATCCGACGGACGCGACCGGGACTGGGCCTCAGGTCAGGCCGCCGTCACCGGCTCCTTGGCCCCGGGTTCGCCAGAGTGGACCTGGTGGTCGAAGTACCAGCGCACGTTGCTGAACCGCGGATGCTCGGCCAGCGCCCGCGCGAGCTTGGTCATGATCTCCTGATAGGCCGGGTGATAGCCCAACGCCTTGCCGAAGAACGTCCGGTCGTCGACGACGACCAGGTATTCCTCGATCAGCGTCACCTGGCACCAAAGGTACCGCTTCTCGTAGCTGAAGCAGAACTCCCACCCGTGCTCGTGCGCGTAGGTCACCGGCTCCATCGCGCAGCCGAGCCCCTCCAGCACCGCGTGGATCGCCTCGGCGACGCTCTTGCCGCCGTACTGCACGATGTCGTGCTCGTCCTCGATCTGGTCCTCAGGCAGATCCGAAGCGAACTCGGCCCACCGCCTCACCGTCACGCCCCCCATGGCGCGTCCTCCCCTATAAAAAGTCTGGCGTCCCTACTTGCGGCTCGGACTACGCCGCGCTCGGCACGGGCGAAGCTGCGCCCGGCGCATCCGTATGAACTTCCTCATCGGCGTACCAACGAACTTCATAGAGGCGGGGATCGCGCGCCATCTCAGCGGAAAGCCGCTCAAGAAGCTCGAGATAAGCAGGATGGTGCGGACGCCTGAACAGCTTGCGGAAAAAGGAGATCTCTTCGATGACGGCGAGATACTCGTAGATGAGGGTCACCTGGCACCAAAGATCGCATTTCTTGTAGCGAAAATGAAACTGCCAGCCGTGCTCCTCGCCCTGGCCTTCGAGTGGACCGAGGTCACACCCCAGCCCGCCCAGAATCCCATACACAACCTCGGCGACGTTCTTACCCGGGGGCTCGTAAACGCCGTCCACCTCTCTCTCGTCTTCTTCTGGAAGCGTGGAGCTGAATTCAGTCCAGGGCCTGATCATCATCGGGCTCGCCCTCTTCTCCAGAAATTATCCGCAAGGTCTAAGAGGCGCTAACGGCGCGGTCGCCAACGCGCCTGATCCCCCTGCCCCCTCACTCTCGGCCCTCTTCTTTGATGTCCGAGGCGTCGTTCAGGAGAACCGGCCCGAGCAAGCCGGCAATGATGAGGTCCCTCGTGGCTTCGGGCGTCCCGTGCCAAAGCCGCTCTTCAATTCCGTACTTCCGGAAGCCAAGATCATCGCCGTTCCAGCGAACGCCGCCAATCTTTCCACCCCGGACATGCTTATCGCTTCCGTAGTGGTGCTTAAGCGCTTCCCCGACGCTGAGTCCTTTGTAGGTGACAACGTTGAAAGGACTATCCAGCACCTTCTTGGAAAGTTTCTTTCCAAGATCACTATTTACAGCCACGGGCGAGTGGTGACCCCGGCGTTGCCTTCCGTTGTATCCATACGGTTTTACGAAAACTTTTGCCTGAGCTCGCGAGGCGCGTTTGGCGACCCAGTCCGCCTCCGTCATCAGCGCGCCGCGAGTGAGAGCTCTTATCCCCGGTCCGCCCCGAAGCATCGAATACAGGTCGACCGCCAGCTCGCCGTCGTTCACTCCGATTGGACCATTACGGATGATCTCGCCGGCGACATTATCCGCTTGCGGCGCCGCCCAGTGATCGTGATCGATCCAGAACTGCTGAAGCGCAGCCGCGGCGCGCTCCCCAGTCTCTTGAGGATGCGTCAAGCTGTCGGCCACCGCCGCCGCCTTGTCGCGCAGCTGGTCCCTCGCATCCCAAACGCTGGCCGCCATCCTGACGACCTCAACCGGGTTTCTGAGCCGGTTCCCGAGCTCGGCCGCCTTCGCGGTGTCTTCTATGGCGTGAAGGCCGCCTCGAGCCATACCCAGAGAGCGGGCCATTTCCCGAGTGACGTAGCCCGCCACGGCCTTTTTGATCGGGTCTCGGCTCGTAAGTTGTTCGTAAACAAAGCGATCGGCAGCCGACACCCGCCGGGCCGGCGCGGCTCCCCGCGGGTCAGTGCCCATTTTCGCAGACGTCGCTGTCGCCGCCCTCCTGGGCGCCGGTTCGCGCCGCTGGGAGATGAGCGTCGCTAGGGCCGCCGCCTGACCGGCGGGCGTCATCAGAGCCAGCGCCTGGGGCGCTCTTCGGCGGGCCTCCTCCAAAACAAAGCCGAGCCAATCCGCTTCCCGCTTCTGTCCCTTCGCCGGTGCCGCCATTCCTGTTCGTTCCGCCTCGTCTCGTGCCCGCGCTCAAATTGCGCAGCTGAAGACTCTCACGAGAACAGTGTTACGGCAAGAACAAAAACGGAACAGCCGCTCTCATCGCCACCTGCGCTCACGCCCGCGACGACGCCTGCTGGAGAAGACATTGTGCGCGGTTAGTCCTGCGCGAGGCTTGCGTTGGGTCGGCTCAGCGCACCGCGCCTGGGGAAAAACCTCCACAGCCCCCGAGGCTTCCGTTGCCATCCCAAACCGAACAGGCTATCCGGATCGCGCCGGAGACGTGGCCGAGTGGCTGAAGGCAACGGTTTGCTAAATCGTCATACCCCCTAAAGGGTATCGAGGGTTCGAATCCCTCCGTCTCCGCCACCTTCCCTTTAATTTTGCGAAGAATATTCGCCCTGGCGAGCCCAGGCCGCGCCTTGCGGGCCTCGTAGCCCCCGCGTGGTCGCGCGGCATCCGGAATTTGCCGAGGTTTGAGCGCGAGGGATCGACCCCTCCCGCCTTGTAGAGAGCTTCCATCGTCTCCTTCGCCACGCGCTTAGAATCCGTGGCGACACGGCGGGGGCTCCGGGCCTTCGCTTCGCTGCCGCCCGATGACGGCGAGTCGGGGCCAGGTCTCTACTGCCCCATGTAGTCGCCCGTGTCGGTCCACAGGCTGTCGTCCTTGACCATTTGCCGGAACTCGTCGCGCACCTTCAGCAGATCGGCGCCCTTGCCGGGCCGCCTGTCGCCCAGGCAGGCGATGCCGTAGACATAGGTTCCACGCGCAATCGGCGTCCAGTCCTCGCCCCAGCCGTCCGGCTTGGCGCGGCCGTCGGTCCCGATCAGCATGTGGTTGCTGTAGCGGAAGCGCGCCTGCCCGCAGTCCAACTCGATGTCCCCGGTGGAGCTTTCGACCAGCCGGCCGTCCACGTCTATCGGGACGCCGGAAAAGCTCACCTCCCGGTAGCGCACGGTGTCGCCGTCGCGCTTGATGCTGTCCTTGTCGATCAGGATCAGCATATCGCGGCCCATGACCTCGACCATGTAGTCCACGGCCTGCGTAGCGCCGGCCAACGCCGTCACCGTCGCCGCCGCCGCCGCGCCCAGTAGAACTCTTCCAAGCTTGCGCACGCGCCCCTCCCGCCCCGATCGCGCCACCCACGATAGCCGCCGGCCACGCGGGCGCAAGGCGGCGCTGGCGCCAGCCGCCACGACGGCAATCCGCTTACGCGCCAGCAAACATTGTGGCTACTTTGCGGCCAATATGCGGCGCTCCCAACATTCTACAATTCAGCAGTGTGTATTCGTTCGTTCTCGTCTAAACGACTCGCGTTGACTCCCTGAACCTTACGAGTCTGTAATCCGATCAACCGTGGGGGCGGTGATCGATGTTCAGACTCTGGAGTATCCGATGAGCGGGTCGGCCGGTCAGGCCGCCCGGGAATGCGGCGCCTGCAACCTGTGCTGCAAGCTGCTGGGGATTTCTGATCCGCAGCTGAACAAGCCGGCCGACACCTGGTGTCCGAACGTGAAGAAGGGCGCCGGCTGCGGGATCTACGAGACCCGGCCGATCCAGTGTCGCGCCTTCATCTGCGGCTGGCTGGTCGGGGCGATGGACGACCACTGGCGGCCCGACCGCAGCAAGATGATCCTGTCGTCGACCGACCGGCCCGACCTGGTGCTGGTCCACGTCGATCCCTCGCACACCGGCCGCTGGCGCGAGCCGCGCTATCTGAATGACCTGAAGGCCCTGTCCCGGCGCGGGACCACGGTGCTGATCGGGGCCGGGCCGGACTCGGCGCAGATCATGGCCTTCACCGGCGAGGTCATCGAAAAGCGCCGCCGGCCGGAGCTGTTCGAGCCGCAGGGCGCGCAGGCGTCGGCCTGATCGCCCGAGGGGCCGCCTGATCGGGGCCTCAGCTCGCCTGTTGCACGAGCCTTGCAAGCCTGACGCGCGAAAGCTCGTTTTCGGACAGTTGATGCCCGTCGTCGCCCGCAAGCTCGTACCCGCCAACGATTCCGCGCCGCTGGACGCCGCCGATCCGAAGGACCGCCGCGGCCCGTTCCGGCCCGGCCGGCTGGTTTCGTCGCGCGCGCGCCAGAGCGGGGCGCAGGCGGTCGCCATGTTCCGTGCGGTCGATACGACGGTGCTGGCGGCTCTCGCCCTGGCCGGCGCGGCGAGCGCCCTGCCCGGCCCGCTGACCCAGGCCCCGGTGGCCCAGGCCGCGCCCTTCGTGCTGGGCCTGGCCACCATCTTGTGGGCGCTGAAGAGCCTGGACCTCTACGCTTTCGGCGACCGCAAACGCCGGATCGCGCATCTGGCCCGCCTGGTCGGCGCCTTCGCCCTGGCCGGCGCCCTGACCGGCTTCGGGTCGGCCCTGTTGGGCGCCGAGGCCGTCGTGCTGAAGAGCGTGCTGGCCGGCCTGGCGCTCAGCTTCCTGACCGTGCACGCCCTGCACCTGGGCTGGTGGGGGCTGGTTCAGCGCTGGCGCGCCGACGGCCGGCTGACCCCCAACGTCGTGGTGGTCGGCGCCACCCGCCACGCCGAGCGGCTGATCCGCGACGCGCTGGAGCGGCGCGAGGTCAACATCATCGGCGTGTTCGACGACCGGCTGGCGCGCGCGCCCGGCGCGGTCGCCGGCGTGCCGGTGCTGGGCGACACCCAGGCCCTGCTGGACCACAAGCTGCTGCCCTATGTCGACCGCGTGGTGGTGGCGCTGGACCCGTCCGCCCGCGCCCGCGTGCGCCAGGTGGTCGAGCGCCTGCGCGTCCTGCCCAACGAAGTCTCCCTGCTGGTCGACCTGGAGGACGCCGAGGGCCGCGACGCCGCCCTGTCCAAGCTGGCCAACGCGCCGCTGGCCAAGCTGTCCGGCGCGCCCGAGGACGAGCGCCGCGCCTTCGCCAAGCGGATTCAGGACCTGGTGATCGGTTCGGTCGCGCTGGCGCTGCTGGCCCCGGTGCTGGCCGTGATCGCCGTGCTGGTGCGCCTTGACAGCCCGGGCCCGGCGTTCTTCCGCCAGCGCCGCCACGGCTTCAACAACGAAGAGATCGTGGTCTGGAAGTTCCGCTCCATGCGCAACGAGGCCGCTGACGCCCGCGCCGAACGCCAGGTCACAGCCGACGACGACCGGGTCACGCGCCTGGGCCGCTTCCTGCGCAAGACCAGCCTGGACGAGCTGCCGCAACTGCTGAACGTGCTGAAGGGCGAGATGAGCCTGGTCGGTCCGCGCCCCCACGCGGTCGGCATGAAGACCGGCGAGACCGAGAGCGCGCAGCTGGTGGCCGAGTACGCCTGGCGCCATCGCATGAAGCCCGGCATGACCGGCTGGGCCGCGGTCAACGGCTCGCGCGGGCCGCTGCACGACGCCGCCGACGTGCGCCGGCGCGTGGCCCTGGACGTCGACTACATCGAGCGCCAGTCGTTCTGGCTGGATCTCTGGATCATGCTGGTAACCGTGCCGTGCCTGCTGGGCGACCGCGAGGCGATCCGGTGAGCGGGCGCATGTTCTGGCGGGGCGTGTGGGGCTACCTCCCGGCCAACGCCGTGCAGGGCCTGGTGGGCCTGGGCTCCATCGTCGTCTTCACCCGCCTGCTGAGCCCGGAGGAGTACGGCCGCTACGCGCTGGCCTTCTCGGTGCTGGTGCTGGCGCACACGTCCGTCTTCACCTGGCTGGAGGCGGCCATGGCCCGGTTCTGGGCGGCCGAGCGCGACGAGGGCCTGAGCGCCCATTTCGCCACCCTGTACCGGACCTTCTTCGCCCTGGCCGTGCCGTTCGCGCTGGTCGCCGGCCTGGCCCTGTGGATCTGGCCCGCCGCTCCGGCCCTGAAGGGCGCGGTCGCTGCGGCGCTGGGGACCGTGGTCGCCAAGAGCCTGGTCCAGCTGGCCCGAGAGCGCCGCCGCGCCGCGGGCGAGGTGGCGTCCGCCTCCCTGCTCGACATGGCCCAGACCGCCGGCGGCTTCCTGCTGGGCGCGGGCCTGGCCGCCGCGGGCCTGGGCGCACGCGGCCCGCTGCTGGGCCTCTTGCTCGGCGCCCTGCTGCTGGTCCCGTTCGTCCTGCCGCGCGAGCTGTCCTTCGCCAAGGGCGGCGGCTTCGAACCGGCCCGCGCACGGGCCTACGCCGCTTACGGCCTGCCAGTCTCGGCCTCGCTGATCCTGGCGCTGGGCCTGGCCAGCCTGGACCGCTTCCTCATCGCGGGTTTCCTCGATGCTGAGGCGGTCGGCGCCTACCACGCCGCCTACACGCTGGCGAACCGCACCCTGGACGTCCTGTTCGTCTGGCTGGGCGCGGCCGGCGGCCCGGCCCTGGTCGCGGCGCTGGAGCGCGGCGGGCCGGCGGAACTGAACAAGGCCGCCCGCGAGCAGGCCTCGACCATGCTGCTGCTGGGCCTGCCGGCCGCCGCCGGGCTGGCCCTGGTCGCGCGGCCGCTGTCGGAACTGCTGGTCGGCGAAGGCCTGCGCGTCGCCGCCGCCCAGGTCACGCCCTGGGCCGCGGTGTCGGCGCTGTTCGCCGGCCTGACCACCTACTACTTCCACCAGGCCTTCACGCTGGGCCGGCGCACGACGCTGCTGCTGGCGGCCATGGCCGTGCCGGCGGTCGCCAACCTGGCGCTGAACCTGATCCTGCTGCCCCGCTTCGGCTTGCCCGGCGCGGCCTGGGCGGCGGCGGCCAGCTACGCGATCGGCGCGCTCGCCTCCTTCGCTATCGGGCGCAAGGCCACCCGCCTGCCCCTGCCCTGGAACACACTGCTACGCTGTGCGTTCGCCACAGCCGCCATGGCCGTCGTCGTCGCCCTGCTCCCCGACCTCGGCGGTCTCGCCGAGCTGGCCCTGAAGGCCGGCGCGGGCGTGGTCGTCTACGGCGCCTGCGCCTGGGCGCTCGACGCCGGCGGCGTCCGCGAAGCCGCCGCCCGCACCCTCTTCCCCCGTTTCAACGCCTTCCTGTCAGGACGTCCGGCATGACGCGTAAGACCAAGAAGACCACCTCGGCCGAGACCGTCCGCGACAACGCCGCCTACGCCGGCGCCCGCCCGGTCCTGTCGGTGCTGGTGCCGTTCCTGCGTGACGATCCGCTGGCCCTGCTCGAGGCGCTGGACCAGGAAGCGGACATCATCGGGGGCGCGGTCGAGGTCGTTTTGCTGGACGACGGATCGGCCGACGGCGTGCTGGCCGCGCGTGTCGACGCCGGCGTGGCGCGCGCCAAGCTGCCGGTCCGCATGGTGCGCCTGCCCGAGAACGAGGGCCGCGCGCGCGGCCGCAACCGCCTGGCCGCCCACGCCCGCGCCGACGTCTTCCTGTTCCTCGACGCGGACATGCACCCGGACAATCGCCGCTTCCTGCAGGCCTGGCTGGACGTGATCGCGCTCGACGACCCGGCCGTCGCCTTCGGCGGCTTCTCGCTGAAGCACGCGTCGCGCGAGTCCGCCTTCGCCGTGCATCGGGCCATGGCCGAAAAGGCCGAGTGCGTGCCGTGGTTCGAGCGCGCCCGCACGCCCGAAAAGTACGTCTACACCTCCAACCTGCTGGTCCGCCGCGACGCGTTCGAGGCCGAGGCCTTCGATCGCGACTTCGCCGGCTGGGGCTGGGAGGACGTCGAGTGGGGCATGCGCGTCGCCCGCCGCTTCAGCGTCCGCCATGTCGACATCCCCGCCACCCACGTCGGCCTCGACACGGTCGAGAGCCTGGCGGCCAAGTACGAGAGCTCGGTCGGCAACTTCGCCCGCGTGGTGAGCCGCCATCCCGAGGTGGTCCGCGGCTATCCCAGCTATCGCGCCGCCCAGTGGCTGAAGAAGGCCCCGGCCCTGCCGGCCTGGCGCCCGCTGCTGAAGCAGGCCGCCCTGGCCCGCCTGCTGCCGACGGCCGCGCGCGCCTTCAGCTTGCGTCTCTATCGCGCCGCCCTCTACGCCGAGGCGGTATGAACGCTGAAGTCTACACCGCCGACGCCTCGTTGAAGGGCAAGCTGCGCCGCCGCTGGAGCCGGCTGGCGCATCGCCGGCCCGCGGCCTCGTCGCCGGGGCGGCCGATGATCAGCTTCAGCTTCGACGACGCGCCCGTGTCGGCCGCCCGCGACGGCGCGCCGATCCTGGAATCCATGGGCGTGCGCGGCACCTTCTACGTCTGCGCTGGCCTGGCCGGCATTGACGGGCCGATGGGGCCCTACACCCAGCGCCGCGACGTCGAGGCCCTGGTCGCGGCCGGCCACGAGATCGGCTGCCACACCTTCGGCCACCTGGACTGCGGCCAGGCCGACGCCGCCGAGGTCGCCCGCGAGGCGCGCAAGAACCGCGAGGCCCTGATCGCCTGGGGCGCGCCGGATCCGACCACCTTCGCCTATCCGTATGGCGACGTCGCGCCGGCGGCGAAGGCGGAATTGGCGCGCGATTACATCGGCTTGCGCGCGCTTCATCCCGGCCTGGTGAAGGCCGGCGCCGACCTGAACCAACTGCCGGCCGTGGGCGTCGAAGGGCCCGACGGCGAGGCGGTCGCCCGCCGCTGGATGGACCGCGCCGCCGAGCGCGGCGGCTGGTTGATCCTCTACACCCACGACGTGCGCGAGGGCGCGTCAGCCTTCGGCTGCACGCCGTGCGCGCTGGGCCGGCTGGTCGATCGCGCGCTGGAGGCCGGGTTCGAGCCGGTCACCGTGGCCGAAGGCGTCCGCCGCCTGGGGGCGGCCGGATGAGCCGCGACGTCGCCGTCCTGATCCCGACCCTGCGCCGGCCCGACAGCCTGGCGCGCGCCGTGCGTTCGCTGATCGGCCAGGCGCCCAATCGCCTGCGCGAGATCGTGGTGGCCGACAACGATCCGGCCGGATCGGCCCGCGCGACCGTCGAGGCCCTGGCCACTGAAGCCAGCGTGCCGGTGATCTACGTGCACGCGCCCAGGCCCGGCGTGGCGACCGCGCGCAACGCCGCCCTGACCGCCACCGAGGCCCCGCTGATCGCCTTCCTCGACGATGACGAGGAGGCGGCGCCCGGCTGGCTGGCCGCCCTGCTCGACACGCACGAACGGTTCGGCGCCGACGTCACCTTCGGCGCGATCCACGGCCGCGCGCCCGACGCGAAGCCGTGGCTGCGGCCCTATCTGGAAGACTTCTTCTCCCGCCGCGGTCCCGAGGCGGCCGGCCTGGTCGCCGAGCCCTACGGCTGCGGCTGCTCGCTGATGACCCGCGCGGTCGCCCTGCCCGGCCCCGCCCCGTTCGACACCTCCGCCGACCAGAGCGGCGGCGAGGACGACAAGCTGTTCGCAGGCCTCGCCGCTCGCGGCGGCCGCTTCGCCTGGGCCCCGGGCGCGCTCGCCTTCGAGCACGCACCGGCGCACCGGGCGACGCTGGGTTACGCCCTGAAGCGGGCCTTCGCCTACGGCCAGGGCCCCAGCCAGACCTGCGCCCACGCGCGCGACTGGGCCGGGGTTCTGAAGTGGAGTGCGGTCGGCGCCGCCCAGGCCTGCGCCTGGAGCGCGCTGGCGCTGGTCCTCTGGATCGCGCGGCGCCCGACCCGCGCCCAGGCGCTGGATCGGGCCGCGCGCGGGCTTGGAAAGCTGTTCTGGTTCAACGGCCTGGAGCCGCAGCTTTACGGCGCGGCCGAACTGCGCCGCACCGCCGCAAGCGCCTGATCCCTACTTCGCGGTCGGGTCGACGCGCTGGCTGGTGGGCACGGCGAAGCCGATGGTCGGGCGGCGCGCCGGCTCCTGCTTGAGGGTGAGCGCGGTCTCCTCGTAGGCGCTCTCCATGTCCTCGGTCACCGAGGGCCGAACCTCGCGCAGCGCCACCTCGAAACAGCCCGCGTCGATGGTCTCGGCGTCGATCGAGCGATGCAGCGCGGTCAGGCCGGCCGCCCGCACCAGGTCGCGCAGGTCGGTGCCGGTGAACCGCTCGGTCTGCTCGGCCACGGCTCGCAGGTCGACATCCTCGGCCAGGGGCACGTGCCGCGTGGCGATCTCCAGGATATGGCGGCGCGCGTCGACATCGGGCGCGGGCACGTAGACCAGTTCCTCCAGCCGGCCGGAGTGGAGCAGGTCCCGCTCCAGGATCGCCGCCCGGGCGGTCGCGCCCACCACCACGATCCCCGGCGTCTGCACCAGGGCGTCGAGCTCGGCCAGGAGCGCGTTCAGGCCGTGGCGCGCGGCGTTGGGATCCTCCACCCCCGCCGCCACCGGATTGGTCAGCCGGTCGACCTCGTCGATGTAGATCAGCGCCGGCGCCACCTCGCGGGCGCGGGCGAACAGGTTGGCGATCAGGTCGGGCACCTGGCGGCCGGTCGACAGCAGCTCGGAGACGCCCGCCGACAGGAAGTTGGCGCCCGCCTCGCACGCGGCGGCGGCGGCCATCATCGACTTGCCGTTCCCCGGCGGGCCGAACAGCAGGAAACCGCGGGGCGGGCGCACGCCCAGCCGGGCTAGGGCGTCGGGCCGGGTCAGGGGCAGGACGATGCCCTTGCGCAGGCGATCCTTGGCGGTCTCGTCGGCGCCGATGTCGTCCCACTTCACCGCCGGGGCCTGGACCACGACCTCGTGCAGGGCCGACGGCTTCACCCGCTTCATGGCCTCGAGGAAGTCTTCACGGGCGATCACCATCGGGCCCGGGCCGGGCTTGTCGTCCGGGCAGGCGCGGTGGATGGCGTGCAGCGCCGCCTCGCGGACGAAGGCGCTGAGGTCGCCGATCGAATAGCCCCAGGTGAAGTGGGTCAGCTCGTCCAGATCGACGTCCTCGGCCAGCGGGCTGTGGGCCAGGCCGATCGTCAGGAACTCCCGGCGGGCCGCGGGATTGGGCGCGGAATTGACGATCTCGCGGTCCAGCCGGCCCTGGCGGCGGATCTGCTCGTCGAGCGCATCCGGCCGGGAAGTCAGCCCGACCACCACGACGCGCGCGTCCGGATCCAGCGCGTCCAGCCGCGACACAAAACGCGCGCCCAGGCGGCGCTCGGCGTCGGTCATGGTCCAGTCGCGCCGGCGCGCCACCTGGTCGAGGTCGGAGATAACGATCAGGCAGGGGTCCGGGCCCGACGCCGCGTCGAACATCTCGTCCAGCCGCCGCTCGGCCTCGGTGATGTCCAGTGCGTTCAGTTCGGCGCCGCTGATCAGCAGCAGCTTGGCGCCGATGTCGGCGGCGACCGCGCGGGTCAGGCGACGCGCGCCCGACAAGGGCGCGCCACGCACCAGCACGCCGCGCGGCGGACGGATGCCGAGGCGCCGGTACATGTCCGGCTCGCGCAGCGGCAGTTCGATCATCTCGCGGATCTGCGCCAGCATCGGGCGCAGGGTCCGCACGTCGTCGTAGATGGCGTCCAGCCCCGGCGTCAAGCTCGTCAGGGGCACGCCCTGCATCTCGATGCGGGTCTCGTCGTCCACCTGGACCCGACCGCCCGGGGTGGTCGCCACGACCTGCAGGCGGACGTCGGTCGGGGCGGACTCCGCGCCGATGCGGGCGACCGGGGCCTCGACCAGCTCCCCGGCGCTCACCGGATGGTCGCGCAGGGCCTCGCGCACGTCTTCGGGGGCGAAGCTGCGGCCCTCGACGACCGCGCCGGCGGCGGGGGCCAGCACCACGCGCGCGGCCGGACGAACGTCCTCGGGGGCGCGGCTGGTGGGACGGTCCTGGTCGGGCATGGCGCTCTCCGCTGCGGTCGCAGGGGAAACGCGCCGAAGGGGGGCCTTGCTCCCGCTTGGCGGAGGTAGTGCTCTAGCCGGCGAAGCGGCGCAGGAATTTCGGCGTCTGCACCTGGGCGCGGTTGAACACCAGGCCGATGCAGCGGCCGCCGGCTTCCTCGATGCGCGTCTTCAACGCCGAGGCCTCGCGCGCGTCGGTGTCGTCGGCCGCGACCACCAGCACGGTGGCGTCGACTACGGGCGCCAGCACCTCGGCCGTCTCGGCCCGGTCGCCGGCCGGGCAATCGATCACCACGGTGTCCGCGTGGCGGCGCAACGCGCTCCAGTAGGCCCCGTCCGACAGCACCTTGGCCCGGCGGCCCGGCGGCACGAGCTCGATGCTGAAGCGGCTGACCCACAGGCGTCCGCCCAGCGCCGAACGCGCCACGGTCAGGCGGCGGTCGGCCACCGGCACGCCGTTGCGCGAGCGGATCGGCGGGCGCACGGCGTAGAAGATCGACTGGTCCGGCGTGGCCGAGGCCGGCGGGCCGACCCGGCCGAACCGCTCGGGCTCGGCGCAGACGGCGTCCAGCTGGCTGGGGTTCTCGAGGTCGGCGTCGACCAGCCAGACCGGCCGGCGGGCGCGCACGGCGGCCATGCGGGCGAATTCGCGAGCGACGGTCGAGGTCCCCTCGCCCTGCCGCGCGGCCACGAACTGGATGACGCGACCATCGGCGCCGGCGCCCCGGACGCGCGCCAGGGCGGCCCACAACGCCGCCATTTCAGCCGTCAGATCCACCATCTCGAATCGCCCGTACGCGCGTTCCTGGTTTCCGTAGCACAGGCTATGGGATTCGCCCTTCAGGGGGTCTTAAGCGGCGCGCTGGCCAGCACCGGCAGCTCCAGCGTCCGCCCGGCCGAAGCGGCGGTCGGGAAGCCCCGGCGCAGGAACACCCGCAGCAGGCCGGCGCACACCGCGGTGAAGGCCGCGAAGCAGAAGGCCAGGGCCACGATCACCTTGCGCATGCTCTCGCCGCGGGCTGGCTGGGCGGCCCGCTCGACCACCCGGATGTTGTCGTCCGCGCCCTCGGCGATGGCCCGCGCCGCGCCGATCTCCTCGGCCCGGGTGGTGAAGCCGCGGATGTTGGTCTGCAGCACTTCGCGCTCGACCGACAGGTTCTGGTACTCGGACTCCAGCTTGGTCAGGTTCAGCTGGCGGTCGGAGACCTCCTTCAGCTGGCCCACCAGGGCGTCGCGGCGCGCGGCCAGCGACGCGGCCTCGGCCGACAGGCGCACGCGGTCGGTCTCCAGGTCCTGCCAGACCGGGTTGGCGCCCAGGCGGCGATCCTTCTCGCCCACGCCCTGGCCGGAGCCGATCAGGCGCTCCAGCTCGGCGATCTTGGCGTCGACGTCCTTCACCGGCTGCGAGTCCGGCTTGTAGCGGGACAGCAGGTCCTGGCGGTCGACCTTCAGGGCCAGCAGCTTCTGCGGCGCGGTCAGGTCCAGGTCGCGCTGGACGCCCACTTCCGCCGGCACCGAGGCCAGGCCGGCCGACAGGCTCGACAGCTGGGCGCGCACTTCGCGCAGGCGGGCGTCGACCTTGTACCGTTCGTCCAGGACGTTCTGGTAAAGCGCGGAAAGACTGGCCTTTTCCGTCGGGAAGTCGCCCAGGGCGTGATCGCGCAGGAAGGTCTCGTAGGCCGCGTCGGCCTCGACCAGCCGCTTCTCGAACGCCGCCTTCTGGGCCAGCAGCACCGGCGAGGAGACGTCTTTGAACACCTCCTTGCGGTAGGACATGTAGGTCTCGACCAGCCGGTTCAGGATCAGGGCCGCGGTCGCCGCGTCCTTGTGCTTGAAGCTCAGCCGCACCACCCCGGTGTCGGGCGCGGTGTCGATGCTCAGGCCGTCGCCGATCGCCTTGATCGCCGCGCCCTCGATCTTGCGGCGCTCCTCGGCGTCGGCCTGGTTCCAGGCCTCGGCCAGCTTCGGGTCGATGGCGGCCAGGCCGACGGCCTTGACCACGCGCGCCTTCAGCTCGTCGCTGGACAGGATCTCGACTTCGGAGCGGACCACCTCGTCGGTCTTCGGCACGGCGCCGCGGGCGGCGTCGCCGGCGCGCGGTTCGTAGACGTATTCCTGGCCCAACTGGACCAGCAGGCTGGACTTGGCGGTGTAGGTGCGCGGCGACATCACCGCCGCCGCCACGCCCAGGCCGAACACCAGGGCGAAGACCAGGAACATGTTGGTCTTTTCGCGCCACAGCAGCACGGTCAGGTCGCCCGCGGAATAGCGCGGACGCACGACGAGCCGGCCGCCCCAGGGCGCCTCGCTTCCGCTCGTCCAGTCCGTATCCCGCATACTGTTCCGACTCACACCGCGCACGTCGCGGGATGGAAGCACGGTCGGCCGGTAGCGTTAACCGTGAGTGAACGACGCGGCGAAGGCGCCCGCCCCTAAAGGAGCGAGCGCCCGTACACGACTTAGCAGCAGCCGCTCATGCCGTTGCAGCAGGCCGCGACGGCGTCGCAGCAAGCCGCGACCGCGTGGGCCACGGCCTCCGGCGCGGCGGCATAGGCGGCGGTCCCGGAAGCGAGCAGCAGGAAGGCCGAGATGGCCAGAACGCGTTTCATGATTGTCTCCAGTTATCTGAGGTTTGAACGTCAGGCGAACTGGAAGCCTCGAGGGGGCGGCACGTCCGGATCGGAGACGACGCCGCTCGCCTCTTCCTGCTCCACGGCGTAGGCCACGGGCTGGAACGTGACCGTCTGAACGATCTGCGGCCCGCTGGGCAGGACCGACGCGTGGCAAACGACGGCGCATTGAACGACGCCGCCCAGGGCGCCTTTCGGCGCGCAATCGTCGTCGGGCGCCGAAGCCGCCGGCATCGACCCGCTCTCCTCCAGCGGGCAAGCGATCGCCGCGACCGTCCACATCCCGCCCATGAGCAGCGGGACGATCAGGGCCAGCAGACGTGCGATCTTCGACGGGCGCATGAGGCTCTTTCTACACCTCCGAGCCGGACGGGCGCGAGCGGCGATCAGACCGCGGGTTTCAGCGAACGGTGAAGCCGAGCGCGCCGTACATCATGTGCCCGTCGGCCGAGGTGGCGTGCCAGGCGGCCTTCCAGACGCCGGCGGCCAGCACCGGCAGCTTCACCGTGGCGCTGTCGGCGACCGCAGCGCCGCCCTTCAGCTTCAGCGTCGCGCCGTTCGGGCCGGTCAGGGTGACCATGTCCAGCTTCATCGGGTGCTCGAAGGTCAGCACCAGGGTCTTGGGGGCGCTGACAGTCGAGCCGGATTCCGGAGAGGACGACTTCAGGCCGCCTTCCATCATAGCGCCGTGATCGGCGTGATCTTGCGCGCCGTGGTCCATGCCGGCGTGGTCGGCCAGGGCCGGGGTGGCGACGGCGAGCGCGAGGGCGGCCGCGAGGACGAGCTTCATTCGGAACTCCAGGGGAAGGATCAGAACCAGGTCCGCAAGCCGATGCGGATCGAGGTCGTGTCGACGTCGGATCCACTGGCGCGGGCGATGGAGGCGGTCTCGCCGAGGCGCCGTTCGTAGGCGGCCTCGACATAGGGGGCGAACTTGCGGGTGATCTCGTAGCGGAGCTTCAGCTTGGCCTCGACGTCCGAGAAGCCGGCGCCGACATCCTTCTCCGGCACGTCCTGGGCGAAGGCGTTCAGCTCCACCTCCGGCTCCAGCACCAGCCGCTGGGTCAAAAGCACGTCGAAGCTCTGCTTGAAGCGCACGCCCAAGTCGCCGTCCTCGCTTAGGAAGGCGGCCGCGTCGGTCTCGAACTGGTAGGGCGCCAGCCCCTGCACGCCGAGCGCCAGATAGGTGGTGGGGTCGGGCTCGAAGTCGTGGCGCACGCCCGCCTGCAGGTCCCAGAAGGTCGCGACGTTGCGGCTCCACAGGGCCTGCAGCTCGGCCTCTTCGGTCTGGCCGTCCTCGACCTGGCCCTCGGTCTTGAACCAGAGCTTGTTCTTGTCGCCGCCGATCCAGGCGTCGCCCTCCCAGGAGCCGATCCCCTGCCCGTCCGTGGTGGTCCCGGCGTCGGCCTCGAGCCGGACCATGGAATAGGTGCGGTGCTTGTGGGAGGCCGGATCGTTCAGCGACTTCTCGCGGACGTCCTCGGCGGCGACCGGCGCGGCGAGAGCCGCAGACGCCAGGGCGGCCAGCATGACGGCGCGGGTCATTGGCCCGCTCCGTGGCCGGCGTGGTGGTGGCCGTGCTCGGCTTCGCCTTTGTCGGCCGAAGCCGCCGGCGCGTCGCCGTCCAGGCGGGCCACCGTCACCTTCTGCATCATGCCGGATTCCATGTGGTAGAGCAGATGGCAGTGGAAGGCCCACTCGCCGGGCGCGTCGGCGCTGATCAGCACCGAATAGCTCTTGCCCGGGGCGACGCTGACCACGTGCTTGTCCGGCAGGCGGTCCATCGGCTGGCCGTTCTCCAGCTGCACGAACATGCCGTGCAGGTGCATGGGGTGGGCCATCATCGACTCGTTGATGAAGGTCATGCGCACCCGCTCGCCGTACTTCAGGCGGATCGGCTCGGCCTCCTCGAAGGTCTGGCCGTTGATGGTCCAGCGGTAGCGCTCCATGTTCCCGCCCAGCCGCACCACGATCTCGCGGTCCGGCGCGCGGGTGTCGGCCTGCGGCGTGGCCGAGCGCAGGTCGGCATAGCTCAGCACCTTCGAGCCATAGGGCGCGCCGGACGACCAGCCGTACACCTCGCCCGAGCCGTTCAGGCTGCCTTCCGCCGCCAACTCGCCCATGTCGTGGGCCATGGTCGGCCGGCCCATGCCGTAGTCGATCTTCGGATAGTCGGTGACGACCTCGTCGCCGCCCGACATGTCGTGGCCCATGGCGGCGTGATCCATGCCCTCCATCCCGGCCATGCCGGAGTGGTCCATGCCTTCATGGCCGGCCGTCCGCGCCGAAGCCCCGTGGCCCATGGCGGCGTGGTCCATGCCGGGCATGGCGTGGCCCATCTCGCTCATCATGAGGATGGCGCGCGGGCGCATCGCGGGGATGGCCGCGCTCATGCCCGTCGTCGGGGCCAGGGTGGCGCGGGCGTAGCCGGACCGGTCGATCGCCTCGGCGAAGACTGTGAAGGCTTCCGGCGTCTGCGGCTCCACGATGACGTCGTAGGTCTCGGCCACCGCGATGCGGAATTCGTCGACCGGCACCGGCTCGACGTCGCGCCCGTCGGCGGAGACCACGGTCATCTTCAGGCCCGGGATGCGCACGTCGAAATAGCTCATGGCCGACGCGTTCACGAACCGCAGGCGAACCTTCTCGCCCGGCTTGAACAGGAAGGTCTCATTGGTCTTCGGCCCCTTGCCGTTGACCAGGAAGGTGTAGCCGGACACGTCGGCGATGTCGGTCGGGTCCATGCGCATGCCGCCCCAGGCCTTACGGTCCTTGACCGCCGCGCCGAGACCGAACGTCCGGGCGTCGCGGAAGAAGTCGCCCAGGGTGCGCTTGCGATAGTTGTAGTAGCCCGGGTCGACCTTGAGGTTGCGCAGGATCCGCTCCGGATCCTCCGGCGTGAACTCCGACAGCACCACCACATAGTCCCGGTCGGTCTTGATCCGCGGCCCGTCGGCCGGGTCGATCACGATCGAGCCGTAGTGGCCGGCCTGCTCCTGGGTCGCCGCGTGGGCGTGGTACCAGTAGGTGCCGTTCTGCTTGATCTGGAACTGGTAGGTGTAGGTCTCGCCGGGCGCGATGCCCTTGAAGCCATTGAAGCCCGGCACGCCGTCCTTCTCGGCCGGCAGCAGGAAGCCGTGCCAGTGGATCGAGGTGGTCTCGTTCAGCCGGTTGGTGACCCGGATGGTGGCGGTCTCGCCCTCGCGGAAACGCAGGGTCGGTCCCGGCAGCTGGCCATTGATGGTGATCTGCTCGGCCTTGCGGCCGTCGATGTCGACCACGCGCTTGTCGATCACCAGGTCGTACTCGGCCGCCAGCGCGGCCGGCGCGAACGCAAGCATCGCGCAGATCGCCAGCAGCAGTCGGGTCAACGTCATCACAACTCTCGAGCCGTCACGGGAACGGCGCACCCTGCCCCCTCCCATCATGGGAGGGTCAAGCCCCCGTCTGCCTACTCATACGCACGCCCGCCGCTCACCCCTCGCCGTCTCGCAGGGCGGCCCCTGTAATTTCCGCCAGGCGACGACGGGCGCGATAGACCCGCGTCTCAACCGCCTTGACCGAGACGCCCAGCAGGGCCGCCGCCTCCTGCTGCGACAGGCCCTCCAGCGCGGTCAGGATCAGCGGCTCCTTGAGGGCCGGCGGCAGGTCGGCCACCGCCCGGTCCAGCCGACGTAGAGCCTCGGCCTCGACCAGGGCGGCCTCGGGCGAGGATCCAGGATCGGGCGCGGCTTCCAGTTCGGCCGGCTCCGCGCCGACCCCGCGCACCAGCCGCCGCACGAACCGGCGCCGGCTCCAGTCGCGGCACTTGTTCAGCGCCACCCGACGCAGCCAGACCTCGAACGGCCGCGCGGGATCGTAGCGGTCCAGCCCGCGCCAGGCGCCGGCGAAACTCTCCTGCAGCAGGTCGTAGGCTTCGTCGGCGTCGCCGACATAGCGGCGGACGAAGCGGTACAGCCCCTCCTTGTGCTTGCGCATCAGGAGGGTGAAGGCGCGCTCGTCGCCCCTGGCGGCCCGCAGGGCGAGCTCGCCGTCGCTGTCGACCGGAGGCGGACTCACTTGTCTTCGGCGGTCAGGGTCCGGGCGACCTCGGCGTCGAACCGCGCGGCCTGGGCCGGGGTCAGTTCGGCGCGCATGTCGAAGACGTGGGCGATGGTCTCTTTTTGGAGCGCGCCCATCGCATGGTGGAAATGGTCGACCGCGGCCTGGACCTGCGGGGAATAGCCGTCGCTGGCCTCGATGGCGGCGGCGAGCTCGGCGTTGGCGGCGCGCATGTCGGCCTCCAGCGCCTTGCGGCGGACGGCGAAGCGGCCTTCCAGCGCGTCGATGCGGCGCTCCTGCTCGGCGCTGAGGTCCAGCTTGTGGTGCACGGTCTCGTGCAGGGAGGCCGGCGCCCGTGCGCCGACCACGTAGCGCGCCCCGCCCCAGGCCCCGAGCGCGGCGGCGACGGCGGCCAGGGCCACCGTGAACAGCAGGTTGCGCAGGCCAACGCTCATCGGCCGCCCTCCAGCAGGGTCGAGGGCGCCAGGTCGGGCTTCACCGCAAAAACCTGCATCTCCTTGGGCGTGTGCACGGCCGCGGTGGCGGCGGCCCCGCCGACCGCCACGCCGGCGACCAGGGCCAGGGACACGGTGGCGACCCGCAGCGGCCCGAACGGCCTCGGCTGTGCCTCCTCGCGCGCGCCGATCCGCGCCCACACCGCCGGCTCCAGCTGGGCCAGCGACCGGTCGGGCTCGCTCTGCGCCAGCGCGTGCAGCTGCTCGTCCAGCGATTTCGTCATGGCGGCGGACTCCGGGGCTCTCGATCCCACACTACGCGCGGTTCGGCGCGAACCCTCAAGATGAGGGGCCCGGAACCTCGGCGCGTACTCCCCCATCGAATGGCGGATCGCCAGGCGTGAGCGTTCGGGGGAGCGTGATGAAGGTACTGCGTTTGTCGTTGCAGCTGCACAAGTGGATCGGCCTGGTGGTCGGCGTGCAGGTGCTGGCGTGGGTGGCCGGCGGTCTGATCATGACCGTCCTGCCGATCGAGAAGGTGCGCGGCGAGCATCACGTCGCCGACGCCCGCCCCGCCCCGCTCGACCCGTCCCGGCTGCTCTCGGCCGCCGACGTCGCGCGCCTCGCCGGCGTGGCCCCGATCGACGCCGACCTGAAATCGACGCCGCGCGGCCCGGTGTGGGTGCTCAAGCCCGCCTCGGGCGAACCGGTGATCCGCGACGCCATCCTCGGAAGCGCCCTGCCGCCGATGGACGAGGAGGAGGTCCGCACCTTCGCCCGTCTCGCCTACAAGGGCGACGCCCACGTCGTCGCCGTGCGCCTGCTGGCCGAGGCGCCGCAGGAAACCGGGCGGACCGGCGCGCTGTGGCGGGTGGATTTCGACGATCTGGAGCGGACCACCTTCTACCTGTCGCCGGCGACGGCCGAGGTGGTCACCCGCCGCTCCGGCCTCTGGCGGTTCTACGACGTGTTCTGGCGGCTCCACATCATGGACCTGAAGACCGGCGAGAACTTCAACCACCCGCTGATCATCGCCGCCGCGGTGCTGACGCTGAGCATCGTGGTCACCGGCGTCATCCTGCTGTGGATCCGGCTGGCGCGCGACCTGCAGCAATGGCGGGCCGCCGGCCGGCGCACGCGGGAGGCCCGCCAGCCGGGCTGAGCGCCGGTCAGGCCATGCGAAGCGCGCTCGCCGGCGTGCCGAACATGCGCCGGAAGGTGCGGCTGAGATGGGCGGAGTCGGCGAAGCCCGCGTCGTAGGCGGCCTCGGTCAGGGGCGCGCCCTCGGCGTAGCGCCGCACCGCCCGCATCAGCCGCAGCCACAGGACGTAGGACCGGAACGCCACGCCGGTCTCCTGCACAAACAGGTGGCGGGTGCGGCCGGGCGACAGGCCGGCGATCTCGGCCGCGCCCTCCAGCGAGAGCGGTTCGGACACGTTCTCGCTGACCCATTCGATCACTTCGCGCACGCGGGCGTCCGGCGCGCTGGCCTGCTCGACGGCCGGCGCCAGGGCCCCGAACGCCGCCTTGGCCAGTTCGACCAGCCGGTCGTCGGCCGCGCCGTCGCGCCAGGCCCGCGCCAGGGCGTCGGCGGCGTCCTGCAGGACGGCCTGAGGCAGAAGGGAGACCGGCGCCTCCGCGCAGAAGGCGGCCAGCAGCGCGCGCCCGATCCGGCTCTCCGGCTCGACGAACAGGTGGGCGATCTCGCCCTTGGCGCGGAAGGCGTGGAGCACGTCGCTGGCCACCATGGCGGCGCGGCCGGTGACGACCCGGCCGTCGGCCTCGAACCGGAAGTCGTCGCCGAAGCTGAGCGTCAGCTGCACGGCGTGATGGGCGTGCGGCTCGATCTCGCCGGTCGTCTCGCCGATCCAGAGGCTCCCGCCTTCCCAAAGACAGATGCGGCCGCGGCTGTGGACGGACATTACGTGCTCTCCCGTTGCACGCGCGAACCTGCGGCTTCCCACCATGGGAAGGTCAACCCCTGGCCTTCGAGCGAAAATTTTCGGCCCGAAAGCGCCTAGCCCCTTCGTTCAATCGTCGGCTCGCAGGGGTCGGTAGGGATGCTCTCGCCAACGACCAAACAGGAGCTCCCCCATGTCGACCAAGTGCGAAAACCAAGCCTGCACCTGCGCCCCGCGCTGCGAATGCGCTCCGGCCGCCTCGAGCTGCGGCTGCAACAGCCAGTGCGGCTGCGGCGAGCAGTGCGCCTGCTCGGCCGAGCGCCGGTGCGCCCCGGACTGCGCCTGCGGCGAGTAAGCCTGACGCCGGCTGACCCCGGCCGGCGTCCCCTCGCGCCTCCCGGTCGTCCTCCCCCCTCGCCGGGAGGCGCGCCCCTTTCCCAGGATCCGTACGATGACCGCCGCGCCCCGCGTCCTCGTGGTCGAGGACCATCCGCTCATCCTGCCGCTTGTCGCCGAAACCCTGGCCAGCGTCGGCTGCGAGGTGATCTCGGCCGCCACGGCCGAGGCCGCGATGGCCGCGCTCGACGCCCATGCCGGGCGCCTGAACGCGCTGGTCGCCGACATCGACCTCGGCGACCCGGACCTGACCGGCTTCGACGTGGCTCGCCGCGCGCGCGAGCTGAACCCGGCCCTGCCGGTGATCTACGCCAGCGCCCGCCCGGCCGAGGACGTCGAGGTCCAGGGCGTGAGCGGCGCGGTCCATCTGGCCAAGCCCTATTGCCCGGTCCGGCTTTGCCGCGAGATCGGCGCCCTGCTCGCGGCGGCGGCCGACGGCCTCGCGGCGTGACGCCTACAGATGCACGCGCCTCAGCCGAAGCGCGTTGCCGACCACGCTGACCGACGAGAGGGCCATGGCCCCGGCCGCGATCGCCGGGGACAGCAGAAGCCCGAACAGCGGGTACAGCAGCCCGGCCGCGATCGGCACGCCGGCGGCGTTGTAGACGAAGGCGAAGAACAGGTTCTGGCGGATGTTGCGCATCACCGCGCGCGACAGCCGCCGGGCCCGGACGATGCCCGCGAGATCGCCCTTCAGCAGGGTCACCCCGGCACTCTCGATGGCCACGTCCGCACCGGTACCCATGGCGATCCCGACGTCGGCGGCGGCCAGGGCCGGCGCGTCGTTGACCCCGTCCCCGGCCAGGGCGACGACCCTGCCCTCGCGGCGGAAGCGTTCGACCACGGCGGCCTTGTCCTGCGGCAGGACCTCGGCGGCCACCTCGTCGATCCCGAGCCGGCGCGCCACCGCCTGGGCGGTCGTGCGGTTGTCGCCGGTCATCATCACCAGGCGCACGCCGGACCGCTTCAGCGCTTCGACGGCGCCCTGCGCATTCGCCTTGATCGGATCGGCGATGCCGAACACGCCGGCCAGGCGTCCGTCCACGCCGGCGAAGATCGCTGTCGCCCCGTCCTGGCGCAGGCGCTCGGCCGCGGCGTCCAGTTCGGCGGTGGCGACGCCCTGCTCGGCCATGAACTCGCCGCTGCCCAGGGCCAGCGCGCGGCCTTCGACCCGGCCGACCACGCCCTTGCCGACCGGCGAGTCGAACTCGCTCGCCTCCGTGAGCGCGATGGAGCGGTCGACGGCGGCGCGGACAACGGCGTCGGCCAGCGGGTGTTCGCTGTTGCGCTCCAGGCTGGCGGCGAGGCGCAGCAACTCCTGCTCGTCGAAGCCGGCCGCCGGCTCGATGGCGACGACGGCGGGGCGGCCTTCGGTCAGGGTGCCGGTCTTGTCGACCACCAGGGTGTCGACCTTCTCGAAGCGCTCCAGCGCCTCGGCGTTCTTGATCAGCACGCCCGCCTGGGCCCCGCGACCGACGCCCACCATGATCGAGATCGGCGTCGCCAGGCCCAGGGCACAGGGACAGGCGATGATCAGCACCGACACGGCGGCGACGAGGGCGAAGGCCATGCGCGGCTCCGGCCCGACCAGCGACCAGACGACGAAGGCCAGGGCCGCCGCCGCGATCACGGCCGGCACGAACCAGCCCGACACCTGGTCGGCCAGGCGCTGGATCGGCGCGCGGCTGCGCTGGGCGCTCGCCACCATCTGCACGATCTGGGACAGCAGGGTGTCGGCCCCGACCTTCTCGGCCCGCATGACGAACGAGCCGGTCTTGTTCAGCGCCCCGGCCACCACCTGCGCGCCCGGCGCCTTGGTCACGGGCATCGACTCGCCGGTCACCATGGACTCGTCGACCGCGGCGCGGCCGTCGATCACCGCGCCGTCCACCGGGATCTTCTCGCCGGGCCGGACCCGCAGCCGATCCCCGACCCCGATCAGGTCCAGCGTCACTTCCTCGTCGCTCCCGTCGTCACGGACGCGCCGCGCGGTCTTGGGCGCGAGGTCCAGCAGGGCCCGGATCGCGCCGGAGGTCTGTTCGCGCGCCCGCAGCTCCAGCACCTGGCCCAGCAGGACCAGCACGGTGATCACCGCCGCGGCTTCGAAATAAACCGGGACGACGCCGTGCTCCCGGAAGGCCTCGGGGAACGCGCCGGGCGCCAGCACGGCGACGACGCTGTAGAGCCAGGCGACGCCCACGCCCATGGCGATCAGGGTGAACATGTTGAGGCTGCGCGCCTTCAGCGACGCCCAGCCCCGCGCGAAGAACGGCCAGCCAGCCCACAGCACGACCGGGGTGGCCAGCGCGAACTGCAGCCAGTTCGACGTCTGGCGGCCGACCGGCATGTGCAGGCCGGCCAGGTGCGCGCCCATCTCCAGCACGAACACCGGCAGCGCGAAGGCCAGGCCGATCCAGAACCGCCGGGTCATGTCGGCCAGCTCCGGGTTGGGGCCGGTGTCCGCCGTCATCACCTCCGGCTCCAACGCCATGCCGCAAAGCGGACAGGCGCCCGGCCCGATCTGGCGGACTTCGGGATGCATGGGACAGGTGTAGACCGCGCCCTCGGGCGCGGCCGGCGCCGCAGGCCGCTCAGAATGCAGGTAGGCCTGCGGGTCGGCCTCGAACTTCTGCCGGCAACGCTCGGAACAGAAGTGCCGGGTCCGCCCGTCGAAGGTGGCACGATGCTTTGACGTATGCGGGTCGATCGTCATGCCGCACACCGGGTCGACGACATGACAGGAAGCGTGGGATCGGCCGTGTGGGTCACGACTGCGCACTCCGGAAATCTGCAAGGAGCTGCACGCTAGGGCTTCCCATCATGGGAGGGTCAACGGCCCGGTTTGCGGTCTCCCGGTCGTCGTTCGCCTCCCGAAATAACGTCGAAAAAGGCCGCTTGACCTTCCCATGACTGGAAGGTCTATCACCCCCAGGCACATCGCTGACCAACGAGGTTCGACATGCCGACCAAGTGTGACTGCTCCCCCTGCACCTGCGCCCCGTGCAAGTGCGCGCCCGCCGACGCCGGTTGCGGCTGCGGCCCGTCCTGCGCCTGCGATCCCTGCAAGTGCGCCAGCGCCGACAGCCGTGAAGGCTGCGGCGACCACTGCGGCTGAGCCGCCCTCGCCCTGCGCCTCCCGGTCCTCCCCCCGGGAGGCGCGCCCCTTTTCGTCAGGAGGACCAGATGAACATCGGCCAGGCGTCCAAGGCCTCCGGCGTCTCCACCAAGATGATACGGTATTACGAGAGCATCGGCCTGGTCCGGCCGGCCGACCGCACCGACAGCAACTACCGCAGCTTCGGCCCGCGCGAGGTCAACGAGCTGCGCTTCATCCGCCGCGCCCGCAACCTGGGCTTCTCCGTCGAGGAGATCGGCAAGCTCTTGTCGCTGTGGCGCGACCGCGAGCGCCCCTCGCGCGAGGTCAAGGCCATCGCCCAGAGCCATGTCGCCGACCTCGACGCCCGCATCGCCGAAATGCAGGCCATGGCCGACACCCTGCGCGAACTGGCCCGCTGCTGCGCCGGCGACGAACGCCCCGACTGCCCGATCCTGGCGGATCTGGCGGAGGCATAAGCGCGGCGCCCGCGTCGTTAACCGCCGGTTACCCATTCCAGCCGACCTTCGCGGCGATGGATCACGCGCGGACAAATCGGCGGCTGATGCTGGCGGCTCTGGCGGGCCTGGCGCTCGCCGGCTGCGCCACGTCGCGTTCGGCCGCGCGCTTTCCCGACATCGACTTCGCCACCTGGACCGACGACGAGCCCGGCTATCGGCTCTATCCCGGCGACGAGATCGAGGTCGCGACCCCGACCGCGCCGGAGCTGACCCGCACGGTCAAGGTCGGGCCGGACGGGCGGGTCGCCCTGCCCCTGATCGGCGACGTGATGGCGGCCGACCGCTCGCTGCCGGACCTGCAGACCGACATCTCCAAGGCCTATTCCAGCCAGCTGCTGCGCCCAGTCGTCGAGGTCTCGCTGAAGACCGCCGGCCTGAAGGTGTTCGTCGGCGGCGAGGTCACGTCCCCCGGCGCCATCGACATGCCCGGCGACATCGACGCCCTGCAGGCGGTGATCATGGCCGGCGGCTTCAAGCCGGGCGCCAAGACTTCGGAAGTGGTGCTGATCCGGCGCGGCCCCGGCGGGCGCGCCATGGCCCGCACCATCGACCTGTCGAAGGCCCTGAAGGACCCCAGCCGCGCCGACCGCGCCGCGCTGCGCCGCTTCGACATCGTCTACGTGCCGCGGACCGCCGCGGCCGAAGCCGGGGTCTACATGGCCCAGGTCCGCGACATGATGCCCATCGGCTTCAGCTACTCGCTGAACAATCCTTACGGTCGCTAGCGCATTTTCCGCCGAAGTGGCCGCCGGTTCGGCGCAGAAAATGCGCTCAGTCAGGATTCCGACCTGATCCGATCCGAGGGATCGGATCAGGCGGGACGCATTAGACACACTTCGCCGAACAAGCTTGGCATTACGCCTTTGTAACGCGACTCACCCCATAGGCGACGGCACAGCTTCGCGGTGCGCGACGAAGCCTCCGGCGTGGGTATCGGGAGGACGGCGCACCAGGGGGAATCTCCATGACGCGCTCCGTCCGCACGCGCCGCAACGGCGCCTGGCTCGCCGCCGTGGCCGCCGCCGGCAGCCTGCTCGCCGGCGCCGCCCTGGCCCAGGAACCCGGCACGGACGGCCGCACCGTCTATCCCGCCGAATGGTTCGCGAAGTTCGCCCCGTCGAACGCCTGGGACATGGCCTCCCAAGTGCCGGGCGTGACGGTCGAGGACGGCGAGGACGTGCGTGGCTTCGCCGGCGCGGCCGGCAACGTGGTCATCAACGGCGCCCGTCCCAGCGCCAAGGCCGAGAGCCTGCAGTCGATCCTCAGCCGCATCCCGTCGGCCCAGGTCGTCCGCGTCGAGGTGGTGCCCGGCCAGCTGATCGGCGGCGAGTACCGCGCCCGCGCCCAGGTCATCAACGTGGTCCTGACCGAGGAGGCCAGCGGCTGGTCCGGCGCGGTCGATGCGACGGTGCGCATGCCCTACACCAACCAGGCGTCGCTCTCGGGCGGCGCGTCGGCCCTGTACCGCAAGGGCGCGACTTCGCTGAACCTGGCGGTCAGCCACTACAGCGACAACTCGCCCGACCAGGGCTACGACCTTTGGGTCGACCGTCCGTCCGGCGACCTGATCGAGCGCCGCGACAAGATCAACCGCTACACCACCCGCGAAGACACGCTGAGCGCCAGCTGGGCCTGGGAGCCGACCGACGGGCGCGCCGCGCACCTGAACGGCCGGGCCTGGAGCTGGGAGAACCCGCTGCGCCACAAGTCCGAGGTCAGCAACGACAGCGGCCCGCTGCGCTACGACACCATCGCCCAGAACCCGGAACGCCAGGGCTATGAGCTGGGCGGCGACTTCAGCCGGCCGTTCGGCGGGGGCACGGCGAAGCTGGTCGGCCTGATGCGCCGCGTGGGCTACCAGACCGAGGAAACCCAGCTGAACCACACGCCGGCGGGCGTCCTGACCGGCGGCGTCACGCAGAGCGTCGACAACACCTACGGCGAAAGCATCGTGCGCGGGACCTGGTCGCGCGAGAACCTGTGGGGCTGGTCGATCGAGACCGGCGCCGAGGCCGCGCTGAACACGCTGGACGCCGACATCGGCCTGGCCCTGGTCGACGACCTTGGCGTGCGCACCCCGATCCAGCTGCCGGGCTCGCAGGCCACGGTCGAGGAAGTCCGCGGCGAGGCCTTCGTCAGCGGCGGGCGCAAGCTGACCCCGACGCTGAGCTTCGACTGGGGCGTGGCGGTCGAGACCTCGACCATCTCGTCGGACGCTTCGACCCTCACGCCGGGTCTGACCGTCTCGTCCGAGCGGACTCTGACCTTCGTGAAGCCGCGCGCTTCGCTGGAGTGGCGTCCGGACACCAACTGGCGCGCGCGCGTGGCGGTCGGGCGCACCGCGGCCCAGCTGAACTTCGACGACTTCGTCTCCAATGTGGAGCTGGCCAACGGCCGTTCGAACGGCGGCAACGTGGCGCTGGAGCCCGAGCGCACCTGGCGGCTGACCGGCGAGATCGAGCGCAAGGTGCTGGGGGACGGCACGCTGCGCCTGGGCCTGAACAGCGACTGGGTCGAGATGGTCCAGGATCGCGTGCCGATCGAGATCTTCGACGAGCACGGCGTGCTGGTCGACGTGGTCGACGGTCCGGGCAACCTGGGCGACGGGCGCCGCATCTGGCTGGAGGCCGTGGCCGGCCTGCCGCTGGACCGCTTCGGCGTCACCGGCGGGCGGTTCAACGCACGCTGGACCCTGCAGGACAGCTCGGTCACCGACCCCTACACCCACTCCGACCGCGAGTTCACCGGCGAAGAGCCGTGGGGCTTCTCGGCCGACTTCCGCCAGGACCTGCGCGCCCACAACCTGGCCTGGGGCGTGGTCTACGACGCCGAAGGCGGCAGCCCGCAGTACCGGATCAACGAGATCGACGTCTGGAATCCGGAGAACTACTGGTTCCGCGTGTTCGTCGAGGCGCGTCCGAACGCCCAGACCACCATCACGCTCAGCGCCAACAACGTGTTCAACCGGCCGGTCATCCGTGACCGCACCTTCTTCGACGGCACGCGCGAGTTCGACATCAACGGTCACGAGCTGCGCTGGCGCAAGCAGGGCACGGTCTGGCAGATCCAGATGAAACGGACCTTCGGCTAAGGCCCGCGCCCGACCCGACTTCGTCGCTGAAAGGCGGGGGTTTGTCGCAAACCCCCGCGGCTTTCCCGGCCCCCACGGCAAAGCTTCCGCGTGCGCGAAAACCCCCGACGCGTGATGATCGGCGGGACGGCGCAGTCCGGGGGATACCGATGCGCCTTTACGATCGTTCTCGCCGCCGTCGCGGCCGCCTGCTCGCCTTCACCGCCGCCGCCGCCCTGGTCGCCGGGGCCGCCCAGGCCCAGGAGCAGGCCGCCGACGGCCGCACCGTCTACGCGTCCGCCTGGTTCGCGCAGTTCGCTCCATCCAACGCCTGGGACATGGCCTCGCGCGTGCCGGGCGTGAACGTCCAGGACGGCGAGGACGTGCGCGGCTTCGCCGGCGCGGCCGGCAACGTGGTCATCAACGGCGAGCGCCCAAGCGCCAAGGCCGAAAGCCTGCAGTCGATCCTCAGCCGCATTCCCGCCGCCCAGGTCGTGCGCGTCGAGCTCGTGCCTGGCCAGGTGATCGGCGGCGAGTACCGCTCGCGCGCCCAGGTCATCAACGTGGTGCTGAGCGACAGCGCCGACGGCTGGTCCGGCGCGGCCGAGGCCACCGTGCGCATGCCCTTCACCCGCCAGACCGCCCTGTCGGGCGGGGTTTCGGCCCTGTACCGCAAGGGCGCGACCTCGCTGAACCTGGCCGTCGAGCACTACCGCGAGAACCAGCCCGACGAAGGCTTTGATCTGCTCACCGCGCGTCCGTCGGGCGCGCTGATCGAACGGCGCGACAAGGTCAACCGCTACAAGCCGCAACAAGACACCCTCAGCGCCAGCTGGGCGTGGGAACCGTCGGACGGCCGCGCCGCCCACCTGAACGGCCGCGCCTGGAGTTGGGCGAACCCATTGAGACAAACCTCCCGCGTCAGCGACGCCGGCGGCCCGATCCGGTTCGACAGCATCGACCAGGTCCCCGAACGCCGTGGTTTCGAGGGGGGCGGCGACTTCAGCCGCCCCCTGGCCGGCGGCACGGCCAAGCTGGTCACCTTGGCCCGACGTGAACGCTACCAGACCGACGAAGCGCAGCTGAACCACACGCCCGCCGGCGTGCTGACCGGCGGCTTCGCCCAGTCCGTCGACAACCTGTACGGCGAGACCATCGGCCGGGGGACCTGGTCGCGCGACAACCTCTGGGGCTGGTCGTTCGAGACCGGCGCCGAGGTGGCGCTGAACACGCTGGACGCCGACATCCGCATCGCCTCGGTCGACGCCTCGGGCCACCACACCCCGATCCCCTTCCCCGGCTCGCAGGTGCTGGTCGAGGAGATCCGCGGCGAGGCCTTCGTCAGCGGCGGGCGCAAGCTGACCCCGACCCTGACCTTCGACTGGGGCGCCGCGATCGAGACCTCGACCATTTCGGTGGAGGCGGCCGACTACGAGCGCACCCTCACCTTCATCAAGCCGCGCGCCTCGCTGGAATGGCGCCCCGACGCGCAATGGCGGATGCGCCTGGCGGTCGGCCGGACGGCGGCGCAGCTGAACTTCGACGACTTCGTCTCGAACGTGGAGCTCGCCACCGAGCGCGCCAACGGCGGCAACGTCACCCTGGAGCCGGAGCGCACCTGGCGGCTCACCGGCGAGATCGAGCGCAAGGTGCTGGGCGACGGCGCGGTGCGCCTGGCGCTGAACAGTGACTGGGTCGAGATGGTCCAGGACCGCGTGCCCGTCGAGGTGCTGGGCCCCGACGGCCCTGACCCGGACTCAGATCCGGACGTGATCGACGTGGTCGACGCGCCGGGCAATCTGGGCGACGGCCGGCGGCTGTGGCTGGAGGCGGCGGTCGGCCTGCCGCTGGACAGGTTCGGCGTCGCCGGCGGCCGCTTCAACGCTCGCTGGACCCTGCAGGACAGCCGCGTGCGCGATCCCTACACGCACAAGGACCGGGACTTCACCTTCGAGGAGCTGTGGGGCTTTTCGGCCGACTTCCGCCAGGACCTGCGGGCGCGCAATCTGGCCTGGGGGATCGTCTACGACGCCGAAGGCGCCCTGCCGCAGTACCGGCTGAACGAGTTCGACGTCTACAACCCGGAGAACACCTGGTTCCGGGTGTTCGTCGAGGCGCGCCCCAACGCGCAGACCACCATCACGCTCAGCGCCAACAACGTGCTGGACCGGGCGCTGGAGCGGGATCGGGATTTCTACTTCCCCAACCGCACCACGCCGGATCCGATCGCGCACGAATACCGCTGGCGCACCCAGGGCGTGACCTGGGCCCTGCAGCTGAAGCGGACGTTCGGGTAGCGCTTAGAGATACGGCGCGAGGGTCAGCGCACCCAGGGCGATCGCCCCGACCGCACAGATCAGCACCGCGCCGGCGGCCACGTCCTTGGAGCGCTGCACCAGGACGTGGAAGTCCGGCGAGACCACGTCGCACAGGTGTTCGAAGGCGGTGTTCATCGCCTCGGCCACCCAGACCAGGACGATGGCCACGATCAGCCAGCGCCAGTCCTCGGCCCGGACCTTCAGCCCGATCCCGGCGGCCACGACCGCCGCGGTCGCGGCCAGATGGATCCAGGCGTTGTGCTGGGTGCGTAGCATGAAGCCGATGCCGGTGAAGGCGTAGCGGAAGCTCTTCAGCCGGGCGGCGATGGTGAAGCGGGCGGGCGTCATGGCGTCGAGGGTCATGGTGAGGCGAAGCCGGCGAAAACGCCAAGCTAGGCCATTGCGCGCCCTCGCGTCAGCCCGCCGCTCGCCTGTCGGGCGACACGGGCTTGCACAACCCTGACGGTTCGGCGAACGTCAGAACCGTAGAGGTCGACTGCGCCGATTCCGGGGGGAAGCGCGCCGGTCGACCTCGCGATCCGGGGGGATCGTCACAAGCCAGACCGCAATCGCGGCGCGCCTGCGCCGCGGCGGCGCATGCGCGTCGGACTCCCTCACGTTTTCGGCGGCTGCGGCCGCCCATCGAAGGAGGGAGTTCAGTGCTGATTATCTGGTCCGGCAAGGGCATCCTGGTGCCGCTGTTCGTGGTGGTCGCGTTCTTCCTGTGCATGTTCATCGTCACCCCGCTGCACCTGGCGGGCGGGCTCGAGTCGGCCGCGGCCGTCAGCCTGGCCGGCGTGGTCGCCGGGGCGGCGCTGTTCTTCACCACCCGCGCCATCGAATCCAAGGAAGGCCGCGTCTACATCGACGCGGCGACCAACCAGCGCTTCGAAGTGAAGCCGAACGCCGGCTCGTTCTTCTTCATCCCGACCCGCTACTGGTCCTACATCGTCGCCGTGCTGGGGATCGGCATCGCGATCGCGGCCGTGATCAACCCGTCCGCGACCGCGGCGCAGTTCTGATCTCCCAAGCGGGATTGTGACGAGCGCGGAGGGCTTTCACCCTCCGCGCTTTTTCATGTCCGACGCGGTGCGAAACCGCCCGGTCGCCGGCGCGGGCGTGTTAGACTGCGGGGATGTCCGATCCCGTCGACACCGCCCCCAAGCCGGCCGCCGCGGCCGAAGCCCTCGCCGCCGCCCTCGCCCGCAAGAAGGCCGCCCAGGCCGGCCTAGCCAACGGCCCCGGCGGCCGTCGTCAGGCCGAGCGCGTCGCCGCCGCCCACGCGGCCTCGAAGTCCAAGCCGAAGCTGCGCAAGTGAGCGTCGCCTTCACCAAGGAGCAGGATTACGAGGCGACCGCCGCGGACCTGCCCGACCGCCCGATCTCGACCCATCCCAACCTGGTCACGGCCTCCGGCCTGGCCCAGCTGGACGCCGCCCTGAGCGAAGCGCGGGAAGCCTTCACCGCCGCCAAGGCCAGCGGCGGCGACATCCAGGCCGACCGCACCGCCATGGCCCGCGCCACGCGCGACCTGCGCTACTGGAACGCCCGGCGCGCGTCGGCCCAACTGACCGAACCGGAAGGCCCCGCCGACCAGGCCCTGTTCGGGCGCACCGTCACCATCGAACGCGACGACGGCCGCACCCAGAGCTTCCGCATCGTCGGCGAGGACGAGGCCGACCCGGCCAAGGGCAGCGTCTCTTACATCTCCCCCCTCGCCCAGGCCCTGATGGGCAAGGCCGTCGGCGACGAGGCCCTGGTCAACGGCGCGGAAGTGGAGATCGTCGCGGTCGCCTGAAACGCGGTCACCTGAAGCGCGAGCGCTGTCCCGAGCCGTCGCCACGGTGTAGCTTGCGCGCCGCGGCGCCTCGCCGCTCGGGGGATCAGTCTCATGCGTTTCTTGGCTTCACTCGTCGTCGCGACCGTCATGCTGGTGGCCGGCCCGGCCGCCGCCCAGGCCGCCTGGAGCAACTTCAAGAGCGCCGACTACGGCTTTTCGGTCGACCTGCCGGGCGAGCCCGCCGTGACCCATCCCCCGATCGAGGGGACGGTGGACACCGCACAGTTCACCGTCGCGGGTGACAGCGAAGCCTTCATGATCATGATCGTCCAGCTCGCGCCGAACGAGACCAGCGTGGCCGGCGCACTCGACTCCTTCCTGGACGGCGTGGTCGCCGGGGCCGGCGGCCAGCAGACCTCGCGCGAGCCGACCAGCGTCTCGGGCAAGGACGCCCGCAAGGCGGCGATCGACTTCCCGAACGGCGCGAAGGGCGACGCGGTGGCGACCATTCACGGCGACCGCGCCTACATCGCCATCGGCATGCGCGCCCCGGACGCCGACGCCGCCGGCGTCGAGCGCATGGTCCGCTCCTTCCGCCTGATCGGCTGATCGCGGCCGATCGGGCGTCGTCGCCCCGTCACGGACCTCCGGTATTCACCACGACGCATTTGTGGTTAAGCTTGCCCCGGCTCGGGGGAGCTGGGGAGCGGGACCATGGTCTGGTGGTGGTGGATTTTGCCGGCGCTCGTCGGCCTGATCGGCGTGGCGATCCTGCTGGGCGGGTTCGGCGCGATGTTCCGCGGCAAGGCGGGCAAGGGCCTGTTCGGGACCCTGGCCGGCGCGCTGTTCCTGGCGGTCGCGGCCGCCGCGGCCCTGCTGGGCCTGAACGTGCAAACCTACAACCGGCTGACCTATGAGCGCCCGGTCGCCACGCTGGAGCTGAAGCAGAAGGGCCCGCGCCTCTACGACGCCGCCCTGTCCCTGCCGGCCCCGGAAGGCCAGGCCTCGGCGGTCACCCGCACCTACGAGATCCACGGCGACGAATGGCGGGTGGAAGCCCGGGTGCTGAAGTGGAAGGGCTGGGCCAACGTGCTGGGCCTCGACAGCCAGTACCAGCTGGACCGCCTGTCGGGCCGCTACGAAGACACTGAATCCGAACTGCACGCCGAGCGCAGCGTCTACGACCTGCGCCCGACCCAGCAGGGCGGCCTGGACGCCTGGACCCTGGCGCGCAAGTACAAGAAGTACGCCCCCATGGTCGACGCCCTCTACGGCTCGGGCGCCTCCATGCCGATGGCCGACGGCGCCAAGTACGAGGTCTGGATCACCCAGAGCGGCCTGATCGCCCGGCCGGTGAACCCGCAGGCCGAACAGGCGTCGACGGGCGGGTGGCACTGACCTCCTTCTCCCCCTGAGGGAGAAGGACGGAGCCCGCGCGCCGGCGCGAAGCGCAGGCCTGCGCGGGAGGATGAGGGGTCGCGCTCCGCTCTCCTGATCCTCCAGCGGCCGCGTTTCCCTTAGGCGCGGCGCGACCCCTCATCCTCCCGCCCTAACCTCCGCCCTCGCGGGCTCCGGTGGGCGGGGCCCTCCTTCTCCCTCAGGGGGAGAAGGAGCCGATCACCCCCACTTCGGCCAGGTCTCGCCGACCACACGGCCCACATCGGCCAGCGCCTGATCCCGCGCCTTGGCGTCGGCGGCTTCTGCCCCGGTCAGGTAGGCGGTGATCAGCACCGGCCCGCCGCTGGGCGGCCAGGCGACGGCGATGTCGTTGGCGGTGCCCCGCTCGCCGGTGCCGGTCTTGTCGCCGATCGTCCAGGCGCTCGGCAGGCCGGCGCGCAGGCGGCGCCCGCCCGTGGTGGTCGCCTTCATCCATCCCGTCAGCCGTCCGCGCGACGTCTCCGTCAGGGTCGGGCCCAGCACGATGGCGCCCATCGACTTCAGCATGGCCCGGGGCGAGGTGGTGTCGCGCGGGTCGCCGGGGCGGCCCATGTTCAGCCCGGGCTCGGTGCGATCCAGCCGGGTGACCTCGTCGCCCAGCGAGCGGGCGAAGGCGGTCAGGGCCTGCGGGCCGCCGCTGAAGCCCAGCATCAGGTTGGCGGCGGCGTTGTCGCTCTGGCTGACGGCGGCGGCGCACAGCTCCTCGACGCTCATGTGCGCGCCGACCCGCTCCTTGGTCGCCGGCGACCAGCTGACGATGTCGGACGCCGCCACCGGCACGCGCCGGTCCAGGCGCTCCTCGCCGCGGTCGACCCGGGCCAGCACCTGCGAGGCCAGCAGGAACTTGAAGGTGCTGCACATCGGGAACAGCTCGTCCCCGCGGTGCGCGAACCGTCGTCCGTTCTGCAGGTCCAGCGCCGCCACGCCGAGGCGTCCGCCCACGCGGGCCTCGATCTCGGCGATACGCGGGCTAATCAGATCCGGGACCGGGGGCGCCGGCTCGGCCGCCGCGCGGCCTTCCGCCCTCACGCCGCAGCCGGCCAGGGCCGCCGCACCAAAGCCCAGTCCGGTCAGGATCGCGCGCCGTCCGATCATCGAAAACTCCCTCGTCGATGGAAAGAGCGTGGCCGGACGGGCGCGTGGCGGCAAACGATGATAACTGGGACGAGCCCATAGATTTTCTAAGGCCTGGCCGTGACCCGCCCTCACCTGCCGCTTAACGCCCTGCGCGCCTTCGAGGCCTCGGCCCGCCACCTCAGCTTCACCCGCGCGGCCATCGAGCTGTGCGTGACCCAGGCGGCGGTCAGCCATCAGGTGAAGGGACTGGAGGAACGGCTGGGCGCGGCCCTGTTCCGCCGCCTGCCGCGGGGCCTCGCCCTCACTGACGAAGGCCTGGCCCTGCTGCCGACCCTGCGCGACGCCTTCGACCGCATGGGCGACCTGGTCGCGCGTTTCGAGGCCGGCCAGGTGCGCGAGGTGCTGACCGTGGGCGCGGTCGGCACCTTCGCGGTCGGCTGGCTGCTGCCGCGCCTGCCGGCCTTCCACGAGGCGCATCCGTTCGTGGACCTGCGCCTGATGACCAACAACAACCGCGTCGACCTGGCGGCCGAGGGGCTGGACTGCGCCATCCGCTTCGGCGACGGGGCCTGGCACGGCACCGACGCGGCGGAGCTGTTCGACGCGCCGATGACGCCGCTGTGCACGCCCGCCCTGGCCGAGCGCCTGCGCCAGCCGTCCGACCTGGCCGGGGAAGTCCTGCTCCGCTCCTACCGGGCCGACGACTGGCCCGACTGGTTCGCCGCCGCGAACGTCCCCTGCCCGCCGGTGCGCGGGCCGGTGTTCGACTCCTCCTGGGTGATGGTCGAGGCCGCCCAGCTCGGGACCGGCGTGGCCCTGGCGCCGCCCGCCATGTTCGAACGCGACCTGACCCGCGGCCGGCTGGTGCGCCCGTTCGCGACCGAGGTGTCGACCGGCCGCTACTGGCTGACCTGGCTGAAGTCGCGTGCGCCCTCGCCGGCTATGCGCGCCTTCCAGGCCTGGCTGGCGGAGGCGGCCGCCGGCTGATCCTGCGACGTCCCGCCGCACCCGCGGACCCGCCATGCGCGCACGGCGTTATCCCTGCGAGCCGCCCGGCTACCGTACAGGGTCCCCGCATGAGCACCGCCGACGAGTTCCGCGCCCACGCCGAGCACATGGAACGCCTGGCCAGAGGCGCCCGCACCGACGCCGAGCGCGAAGTGTTCATGGGCTTCGCCACCACCTGGCGGCAGCTGGCCGACGAATCCGAATACGGCCGTCGCCGCCTGGCCGAGCCGCCGCCGCGCCCCAGCCGCACCCAGTACCTGACCCACGCGGTGGAGATGGAGGAACGCGCCAAGGCCGCCAAGACCGGCGAGGAACGCGAGCTGTTCCGCGACTTCGCCGCCCGCTGGCGCCAGCTGGCCGACGAGCTCAGCGCCCACGCCCGCGGCGTGGCGGAGACCCGGCCGCGGCACTAATTTTCAACGTCATCCCGGAAAGCGCGCAGCGCTTATCCGGGACCCAGCAAGCTCGACCTGAACGCCGCGAAGGTCTGCAATAAGCGTAGCGCTTGCTGGGTCCCGGCTCTCCGCTTCGCTACGGCCGGGATGACGGGTGTTGGTTGAGCACCGCCTGCGCCGCCCACACGCCCGTCGCAAAGCTCGCCTGCAGAAGGTAGCCGCCGGTCGGGGCCTCCCAGTCCAGCATCTCGCCCGCCGCATAGACGTTCGCCAAACCGCGCACGGCGAGGTCCTCGTCCACCGCCGACAGGTCGACGCCGCCGGCGCTGGAGATGGCGCGGTCCAGGCCCTGTACGCCGGTCAGGACGACAGGCGCGGCCTTGATCCGGCGCGCCAGCTCGCTCGGATCGGCCGGCAGCTCGCCCGCCTCGCGCAGCAGGTTGGCCGCCGCCGGCGACAGGTGCGCCGCCTTGCGCAGGAAGTTCGACATGGACTGGCCGGCGCGCGGACGGGCCAACTGCGCGGCCAGGCGGTCCAGCGGCAGGTCGGGGCGCAGATCGATCTCCAGCACCGCCCGCCCGTCGCGCTCGACCGCGTCGCGCAGGGTCGACGACAGGGCGTAGATCGCCCCGCCCTCGATCCCGTAGCGGGCCAGCATGGCCTCGCCCTTCACCGTGCGTCCGCCGAAGGACAGGGCGACGTTCTTCAGCGGCTCGCCGGCGAAGCGGTCCCTGAACATCGGGCTCCAGGCCACGTCGAAGCCGCTGTTGGCCGGTCGGAACGGCGCAACCGCCACCCCGCGCGCGGCAAGCATCGGCGCCCACGCGCCGTTCGAACCCAGGCCCGGCCAGCTGGCCCCGCCCAGCGCCAGGATGGTCGCGTCCGGCCGGACCGTCTCGACCTCGCCGGTCTCGGTGCGGAAGCTGAGCGCGCCGTCGGCGTCCCAGCCCAGCCACTCGCGCCGGGTGCGGATCTCCACGCCCAACCCCGCCAGCCGCGCCAGCCAGGCCCGCAGCAGCGGCGAGGCCTTCAGCGCCTTGGGAAACACCCGCCCGCTGCTGCCCACGAAGGTGGACTGGCCCAGTCCCTCCGCCCAGGCGACCAGGTCGGCCGGGGCGAACGCCTCCAGCATGGGGCGGAGCCGTTCGGCCGCGGGACCGTAGCGGCCGACGAAGGCCTCGAACGGCTCGGAGTGAGTGAGGTTCAGCCCGCCGCGGCCGGCCATCAGCAACTTGCGGCCGGGCGTCGGCATGCGCTCGAACACGGTCACGCGCGCCCCGGCCGCAGCCAGAATCTCGGCCGCGATCAGGCCGGCCGGCCCGGCTCCGATCACGGCGACGGAAAGCGGGCGATCGCTCATGCGAGCGCCCTACGCGTCTGGACCCGCCCGCCCGATCGCAGTAGGTGGCGCGACGGTGCGCATGCGCGGACCGAAACCGGTCTGGAGGCGAAGATGGCGGGGCTGAAGGACAAGCGTGGGTTCATCGACAAGGAACGGCTCGACCTGTCGGAACGCCAGGCCGTCGAATACTGGATGAAACGCTGGGGCGTGACCCGCGAGCAGATCACCGCCGCGCACCGCAAGGTCGGCCGCCTGACCAAGGACATCGCCGCCGAGCTGGGCAAGAAGCGCTAGGCGGCCATGCAGCGTTGGAGCGGCGATCCGGTCGCCGCCCCGCGCCAGCGGATCAGGCGACGCCCAGGAAGTCCTTCTTGCCGACTTCCACGCCGTTGTGGCGCAGGATCGCGTAGGCGGTCGTGCAGTGGAAATAGAAGTTCGGCAGCGCCTGCATCAGCAGGTAGGTCTGGCCCTTCACCACGCTGGTCTGGCCGCGGCGCACCAGGGTGATGTCGCGATCCTCCGAGCCGTCGACGTCGGCGGCCGGGATGCTCTCGAGGAAGGCGATCGTCTTGGCGATGCGCGCCTTCAGCTCGTCGAAGCTGGCTTCATTGTCCTCGTAGGCCGGCGGCTCCTGGCCGGCCAGGCGCGCGACGCAGCCCTTGGCGAAGTCGGCGGCGATCTGCACCTGGCGGGTCAGCGGGAACATGTCGGGGAACAGCCGCGACTGCAGCAGGACCGACGGCTCGATGTTGCGCGCGGCGGCGTGGGCGGCGGCCTTGTCGAGCACGCCGGCGAGGCCCTTCAGCCCCTGGATGAAGACGGGCGCAGAGGCCTGATGCATGGAAAGGGACATGGGAGCTCCGAAAGTCCGAACGACTCGCCCGGCCGTTCTACAGGGCGCTCACGCCGCCCGCGACGGTTACCTTTGATCACAAGCTGCGGCGCGGGGGCTCCGCTGGACGTCCGACTGTGTCATTATGAGCAAACCGGCCGAGACGTCTGGGGCGTCCGCACGGCCGGACAGTGAGGCTGACGTGCCTGAGTGCGCAGTGAAGACGGTGCTCGTCGTCGACGACGAGGCCCTGATCCTCGATCTGATCGCCGCCGCCCTTGAGGAGGCCGGCTACCGCGTGCTGCGCGCCGCCCACGGCATCAAGGCCATGGACGTGCTGGCGGCCGAGCGCCCGGACCTGATCGTCACCGACTACATGATGCCGTTGATGAACGGCCAGGAGCTGGCCGTCGCGGTCCGCTCCGACCCGCAGCACATCGCCCTGCCGATCATCCTGCTCAGCGGCGCCCAGGCCTTCCTCGCGCGCGGCCGCCACGACCTGTTCGACGCCGTGTTCGAAAAGCCCTTCGACGTCGAGGAACTGACCGCCGCAGTCGCCGCCCGCATCGGCGCCGCCTGATCCACCTCCGCCGCGAAGCTTAACTGTAGCGCAACGTGCGCGTGTGCTATCAGCGGGCCGCGGGGGACAGTGAATCGTGGCGTCGGCGTCTCAGGTCAGTCAGGGCGGAGTTCAGGGGGACGCGGTCGCGCGGGCCCATGAACAGATGCTCGCCGACAAATCGCTGCAGTTCGACCTGAAAGGGTTCGAGCCGCCCAAGGTCCCCGACTGGCTGCAGTGGGTGGCCGAGGCCCTGCGCGCGCTCGCGCCCGTGCTGAAGGTGGTGTTCTACGTCGGCCTGGCGGTCGGGCTCGGCCTGATCCTGTACTTCGTCGGCCGCGAGCTGATCCGCCTGCACTGGGGCGGCCGGGGCAAGGTCCTGGTCCTGAACAAGGGCGAGCCCGCCGTCGAATGGCGCCCGGACGCCGCCGTGGCGCGCACCCTGCTTGAGGACGCCGACCGGCTGGCCGGCGAGGGCCGGTTCGCGGAAGCCGTGCGCCTGCTGCTGTTCCGCAGCATCGAAGACATCCAGGGCCGCCGCCCGCATGCGGTGAAGCCGGCCCAGACCACCCGGGACATCGCCGCGCTGGACGCCCTGCCCGCCTCCGCCCGCCCGGCCTTCGCCAAGATCGGCGAAGCGGTCGAGCGCAGCTTCTTCGGCGGCCGTCCCGTCGACGCCGAGACCTTCGCCGACTGCCGCCAGGCCTACGAGGCCTTCGCCCTGCCCGGAGGGTGGAGCGCATGAGCGAGGCGGTCGTGAACACGCCGGGCGTCGCGGCCCCCAAATCTTCGGGCCCCCGCGGCGCCTTCTCGCCGGTCACCGTGCTGTGGCTGGTGCTGGTCGGGGTCTTCAGCCTGTCGGCCCTCGGCGTGCTGTCGGCCTATGCGCCGGACCTGCGCAAGGGCGACGACGGCGGCGCGCACGCCCTGTCGACCTCGGCGGTCGGTTACGCCGGAGCGGTGAAGATGCTGCGCCTGCGCGGCGAGCCGGTCGTGGTCAGCCGCGGTCCGCTCCCCGACGACGCCGAGGGCCTGCTGATCCTCACCCCGACCGAGGCGCACGACGCCAAGGCGCTGGACGAGATCAGCTATGACGGCACCGTGCTGGTCGTGCTGCCGAAGTGGCGCACCGCGCCGGAACCGCTGCACCGGGGCTGGGTGCGCGCCGTCGAGAAGATCGACCCCGGCGTCCTGACCAAGCGCCTGCTGAACGGCCTGGCGCCCGCCAGCAAGGTCGAACGCCGCAAGGGCAAGGCCCACCCCCGACTGGGCGAACCCGGCCACGCCCTGGGCGCGCCGCTGGGCGAGATCGAGGACCTGCAGACCCTCTCCGGGGCTGGCTGGCAACCGGTGCTGGTGGACGAGACCGGCCGCACCGTGCTGGCCTGGCAGGCGAAGAAGGGCGTCTACGTCCTGGCCGATCCCGACCTGCTGAACACCCACGGCCTGCGCGATCTGGCCACCGCCCGCCAGGCGATGTCGATGATCGACTACTTGCGCGACGGCGACGGCGGTCCGGTCGTGTTCGACGCCACCCTGCACGGCTTCAAGCGGCCGCGCAGCGTCCTGCGCCTGGCGCTGGAGCCGCCGTTCCTGGGCGTCACCCTGAGCGCGCTGGCCGTCGCCTTGCTGGTGTCGCTGCAGGCCTTCGCCCGCTTCGGCCCGCTGCGGGTCGCCGGCCGCTCCCTGGCGCTGGGCAAGCAGGCGCTCGCCGACAACACCGCCGCCCTGGTGCGCATGGCCAAGCGCGAGCACCGCATGGCCGGACCCTATGCGTTGCTGGTCCGCGCCGCCGTGGTGCGCGCGGTCGGCGCGCCGCGAAACCTGAGCGGCGACGAACTGGACGCCTTCCTCGACCGGCTGAGCAAGCTGGGCGGGGCGACCCACGGCTACACCGAACTGGCGGCCGAGGCGCGCGCGGCGCGCACGCCGGCCGATCTGATGCGGGTCGCCCGCAAACTGCACCTCTGGAGACTGGAGATGACGCGTGAACGTCGCTGACGTGAAGGACCTGGCCGGCCGCATGCGCGCCGAGATCGCCAAGGCCGTGGTCGGGCAGACCGACACCGTGGACCTGATGCTGACGGCCCTGTTCGCCGGCGGCCACGTCATGCTGGAAGGCCCGCCCGGGACCGCCAAGACGCTGCTCGCGCAGAGCTTCGCGCGCACGCTGGGCCTGGCCTACGGCCGCATCCAGTTCACGCCGGACCTGATGCCGGGCGACATCATCGGCACCAACCTGTTCAACTTCCAGACCAGCACCTTCACCCTGACCCGGGGTCCGGTGTTCTGCGACCTGCTGCTGGCCGACGAGATCAACCGCACGCCGCCCAAGACCCAGGCCGCCCTGCTGGAAGCCATGCAGGAGCGCACCGTCACCATCGACGGCCAGGGGCACCGGCTGAGCGAGCGCTTCACCGTCATCGCCACCCAGAACCCGATCGAGCAGCAGGGCACCTATCCCCTGCCCGAGGCCCAGCTGGACCGCTTCCTGTTCAAGCAGACCCTGGCCTATCCGGGGGCTGAGGAAGAGCGCGCCATCGTCGCCGCCCACGGCGCCCGCTCGGGCTCGCCCGATCCCGTCGCGCTGGGCGTCGCGCCCGTGGTCAGCGCCGCCGACCTGGCCGTGGCCGTGCGGGCCGTCGCCGAGGTGCGGCTGACCGACGAGGTGGTCGGCTATGTCGTCGACCTGGTGCGCGCCACCCGCGAGAGCGCCGACCTGGAATCCGGCGCCTCGCCGCGCGCCGCCGCCATGCTGGCCGTGGGCGCCCGTGCCCGCGCCGCCCTGCAGGGCCGCGACTACGTCCTTCCCGACGACGTGAAGGCCCTGGCCCTGCCGGCGCTGCGCCACCGGGTGATCCTGTCGCCCGCCGCCGAGATCGAGGGCCGCAAGGTCGACCAGGCCATCGCCGCCCTGGTCGAGCAGGTCGCCGCGCCCCGGTGATCTCGTGATCTACCCCACCCGCCGCGCCGTCATCCTGGCCGCCGTCGGCGCGCCCGCAGCCATGCTGCTGGGCGTGATGGCGCCTGGCTTCTGGCTGATCGGGCCGGGCTGGATCGCGCTGATGGCGGGCCTGCTGCTGGCCGACGCCGCCCTGTCGGCCCGGCGCGGGGCGCTGGCCCTGGAGCTGGCTGCGCCCACCAACGTCGGGGTGGGCACGACCGAGCCCCTGCCGGTGGCCGCCCGCTTCGCCAAGGGTCCTGCGCCTCGGTCGGTGGAGCTGGCGCTGGAAGCCGATCCGCGGCTGGGCGCGCGGCCCGGGCGCCTGACCGCCGAAGTGAACGAGCGCGCAGCCCGCGGCGCGTTCGAACTGGCCCCCGCCCGTCGCGGCGAGGCGGTCATGCAGAAGCTGTGGGTGCGCTGGCGCGGGCCGCTGGGCCTGGTCTGGAAGCAGACCGCCGAGACCATCGACGCCGTCGTGCCGGTCACCCCGGACGTCCAGGGCGTGAAGAACGAGGCCGTGCGCCTGTTCGCCCGCGACGCCATGTTCGGCGTGAAGGTGCAGATCGACACCGGCGACGGCGCCGAATTCCACGCGCTTCGCGACTTCCAGACCGGCATGGACCGCCGCGCCGTCGACTGGAAGCAGTCGGCCCGCCACTCGGCCCTGCTGGCCAAGGAATTCCGCACCGAGCGCAACCACCACATCGTCGTCGCGCTGGATACCGGCCGGCTGATGTGCGAGCCGCTGGCCGGCCTGCCGCGCATCGACCGGGCGCTGAACGCTGCCCTGCTGCTGGCCTATGTCAGCCTGCGCATGGGCGACCGCGCCGGCCTGCACGCCTTCGACGCCAAGCCGCGGCTGACGACCGGCGCGGTGGCGGGCGTGGGCGCCTTCCCGCTGCTGCAGCGGATGGCCGCCAAGCTCGACTACTCGGCCGAGGAGACCAACTACACCCTGGGCCTCACCGCCCTCTCCGGCTCGCTGGAGCGCCGCTCGCTGGTCGTGGTGTTCACCGACTTCGCCGACGCCACCAGCGCCGAGCTGATGATCGAGAACATCGCGCGGCTGCTGCGCCGGCACCTGGTGCTGTTCGTGGTGCTGCGCGACGAGGAGCTGGAAGCCCTGGCCCGCGCCGAGCCGCACGAGCCGGAGGACGTCTCGCGCGCCGTCACCGCCGCCGCCCTGCTGCACGAGCGCGACAAGGTGATCGCGCGCCTGCGCCGCATGGGCGTGCACGTCGTCGACGCCCCGGTCGAGCGGGTCGGGCCGGCGCTGCTGAACGCCTACCTGGACCTGAAGCGCAGGGACCTGCTGTGAGGAGGACGCCGTGGCCGAGCTGCAGCTGAAGAGCTGGCGCTTCCGCGTCGAGCGCGAGGACGACTGGCGTCGTCTCGAAGCCCTGCTGCGCAAGGCGGAGAGCCAGTCGGCCAGCGCCCTGACCGACGAAGAGATCCTGGCCATGCCGGTGCTCTACCGCTCGGCCCTGTCCTCGCTGTCGGTGGCCCGCGCCACCTCGCTGGACCGCGGTCTGGTGGAGTACCTCGAGAACCTCTCCACCCGGGCCTACTTCTTCGTCTACGGCGCACGCTCCACCCTGGGCTCGCGGCTGCAGGGCTTCTTCGCCCGGGACTGGCCGCAGACCATCGCCGGCCTGTGGCGCGAGACCCTGGCCTCCTTCGCCCTGTTGGCCATCGGGGTGATCGCCGGCTACGTGCTGACCGGCCAGGACCCGGACTGGTTCTACTCGTTCATCCCGGCCGAGATGTCTGGCGGGCGCGATCCGACCGCCTCGACGGAGTCGCTGCGCGCCACCCTGTACGGCGCCGACCACAACGGCCTGTCGGTGTTCGCGACCTTCCTGTTCACCCACAACGCCCAGGTGGCCCTGCTGGCCTTCGCGCTGGGTTTCGCCTTCTGCCTGCCCTCAGCCCTGCTGGTCGCCTACCAGGGCGCGACGCTGGGCGCCTTCGTCTGGCTGTTCGTCAATCGCGGCCTGGGCTTCGAGGCGGTCGGCTGGCTGGCCATCCACGGGGTGACCGAGCTGTTCGCCATCGTGCTGGCGGGCGCCGCCGGCATCCGCATCGGCTGGGCCGTCGCCTTCCCGGGCGAGCGACCGCGGCTGGAAGCGGCGGCCGCGGCCGGCAAGACCGCGGGCGTGGCCATGGGCGGCGTGGTGGCCATGCTGTTCGTCGCCGGCATGCTTGAAGGCTTCGGCCGGCAGCTGATCACCCTGGACCTGGCCCGCTACGCCATAGCCGCCGGCACGGCGGTAATGTGGGGCCTCTACTTCTACTGGCCGCGTCGCCGGGAGGCGCTCGATGGCGCGCGCTGAGGCCGTCCGCAGAAGGAGCGGCGACGCGCCGCTGGTGCGCGAGCTGATCACGCCCGAAGGCGTCGATCTTCGGCTTCAGCTGGGCGACGCCGGCCAGCGCGCGGCCGCCTTCCTGCTGGACGGCGCGTTCATCGTCCTGGCCCTGATCGTCGTGTCCATCGCCGCGATCGGCGCGGCAATCGCCTCCGGCTTCAAGGAGGCCGGCGCGGAGATCGCCCTGATCGTCTGGCTGCTGGGCTTCTTCCTGCTCCGCAACGCCTACTTCCTGGCCTTCGAGCTGACGCCCCGGGCCGCCACGCCCGGCAAGCGGATCATGGGCCTGCGCGTGGCCGCGCGCGACGGCGGCCGGCTGACCGCCGACGCCGTCTTCGCCCGCAACGCGCTGCGCGAACTGGAGGTGTTCCTGCCCATGTCGGTGCTGGCCGCCCAGGCCCAGAACGGCGACGTCGAGGGCTGGATGTGGCTGCTGGCCCTGATCTGGAGCTGCATCTTCGTCTTCATGCCGCTGTTCAACCGCGACCGCCTGCGCTGCGGCGACCTGGTGGGCGGCACCTGGGTGGTGCGCACGCCCAAGCGCAAGCTGGAGCAGGACCTCGCCGACGACGCCGCCCTGCGCCTGAAGCGCTTCGCCTTCAGCCCGGCCCAGCTGGACGCCTACGGGGTGAAGGAGCTGCACGTGCTGGAGGACGTCCTGCGCGTGCGCCACCGCGCCACCATGTCAGAGGTGGCCGACCGCATCCGCCGCAAGATCGAGTGGGTGGCCGCGCCCAACGAGGACGCCGAGGACTTCCTGAACGCCTACTACGCCGCCCTGCGCGGCCGGCTGGAGGCGCGCCTGCTGATGGGCAAGCGCCGCGCCGACAAGCACGACAAGAGCTGAGGCGGCCTCAGTCGAACGCGGCGGCGAGCGTCTCGGCGCCTTCGCCTTCCCAGGCGGTTCTGAGCTCGTAATAGATCGTCGCGACGACGACGGAGCTGACCAGAGTCACACCCGCCATGGAGAAGGCGGCGATAGCGACCCGCACGTAGCCCCAAGTCGCGCCCGTCGCCACTGCGCCCACGATCAGTCCGAACCAGCAGACGAGCCCCATCAGGGAAAAGGCCGCAAGCAGGCCGAAAACCGGCCAGCGGTTCCCCCGCGTGAGCCGAACGCTCCGCTGGAAGCTCGCGAAAACCCCTCGCCGTTCGATGACGAGGGCTGGCGCCGCGGCCACCCACAGAACGGCTAGGACCAGCCCGGGGACGACCATAAGCAGGCCACCCAGGATCAGCGCCAAGGCTAAGATAAGAGAGAGCCCGAGAAGCGGGAGGAGACGGGCGAAGCCCTCCGTGAGGCATCGGGCGAGCGACGCGCGCTGCCCCTGGAGGTCGCGCACTGCACCGTAAACGATCGTGGCCTGCAGCAAGCACGCGCTCACGAGGATCGCGCCTGCGGCCACGAAGACATACGGGACAGCCGCCCCGGGCGACACCGAGTACGCGTATCGGAAACCGACGCCGAACAGGGCGCGCGGCGCAAAGCCCAAAGCCGCCGTGAGGACGGCGAAAGTCACGCAATTCCGCCGGAGCGCCCCGAACACCCGGCGCACGACGCGCGCCATCTCGAACCGCCCCACGGGCGCCGTCGCTATAGCCACCCCGGTCGCTCCCTCAGTCGAACGTGTCGTCGACCGGCGTGGTCCTGGTCGCCTTCAGCTCCCAGTAGATCGACGCGACGCCGAGCCCGGTGATCAGCGACATCACCGCGCCCACGAGCGACCGCGAGCCTGCGGCGGCCAGGGTCAGCAGGCCGGGGTTCTGGGGAATGGAGCTCCCCAGCATGTTCATGCTCGTGTCCAGCCCCGCGTAGGCGGCGGCCAGGCCCAGCCGGCTCGCCGCCTCGCGCAGGACCCAGCTGATCAGCAGGCCGGCGATCACGAGGCCGAACACGGGCCAGCGACGGCCCTTGGTGAGCCGGGCGCTGCGCCTCAGGCACTCGACCGCATCGAGCCGCTCGATCACCAGCATCGGCGCCGCGGCGATCCAGATCGTGGCCAGGAACAGGGCCGGCGCGATCAGCAGCACGGCGCCGGCCGCGAGAGCCAGGGTCATCAGGACGCCCAGGCCGACCAGCGGGAAGACGAAGCGCAGGCCCGCGTACAGCAGCACGTCCAGGCTGGTGCGCCGGCCGTTCAGGTCGCCGATCGCGGCGTAGATCAGGGCCGCCTGCAGCACCGCCCAGCCCAGCACGCTGCCGACCGCGCCAAGCGCGAAGGCGATCACCGCGGGCGCGCCTGAAACGCCGAGCGCCGCCGAGATGCCGAACGTGCTCATCCCCCAGTACATCGCCGCCTGCGGCAGGGCCGCGAACACGAAGCCGAACCAGAGGAAGACGGCGAGGTTGCGCCTCAGCAGCCCCAGGGTGCGCCTCACCACCCGCATCATGTCGAAGCGCGTCGGCGCTTCCGTGTCCTCGATCTCGACAGCAACCATCGTTCATTCCCCCCAGAATGAATTACGCCGGCCCGCAGGCCGTCCCTTCAGTCGAACACCGCCGCCAGCGGCCCCTCGCCCAGCCCTTCCTTGGCGGCGCGCAGTTCGTAGTAGAGCGTCGCGGCTCCGACGGCCCCGACCACGCCGGCGAGCGCCGGGGTCACGCCCTTGGCGCAGACGACCGCGAGCAGATAGGCGGCGTCCGGGGCCTGCTCCGCGAGCCGGCCGAACACCCACATGCCCCCGCGCTCCAGAATGATCTGGACCACGACCAGGCCGAGGATCTCCCAGCGATGGCCGCGGGTCAGCTCCGCGCTGCGCTGGAAGGCTTCGATCACGCCGCGTCCCTCGACCATCAGGGCCGGCCCGCCGACCGCCCAGGCCGTCAGCATCATCAGCCCCGGAACGAGGAGCAGGACCGCGCCGGCCGCCTGGGCCAGGCCCGCCAGGACCAGGAAGCCGGTCAGCGGCGCGAAGACCGCTAGCGCAGCCTTGAACGCCCCGCGCGGCCGCTTGCCGTTCAGGGTCCCGATGGTGGAATGGATGGCGATCCCCTGCATCAGGGCGAGGCCCACGAACCAGGCGGCGACCAGGGCCAGGCAGGCCGCCCACCAGCCCCCGCTCCCGGTCTCCAGGTCGCTATAGAACAGCAGCCAGACCCCGGCCGCCTGCGGCGCGCCCAGAAACACGAGCGCCGCAAGCCAGATCGCCGGCCTGCGGACCAAGACGCCCAGCGTTCGCGTCACGACCCGGCCGACCTCGAACGAGGCCGCCGGGCCCGCCGTCACTGCAACCATCAAGCTTACCCGATAAGAAAAACGCCGGCCCGAAGGCCGGCGCTTCGCGTCAGTCGAACACCGAGGCCAGGGCCTCGACGCCCACGCCTTCCTTGGCGGAGCGCAGTTCGTAGTAGATCGCCGCGATCCCCGCAGTGCCGACCAGGCTGGTGAACACGCTGGCCACGCCCTGGCCGAGCGCCGAGCCGAGGACCTGGCCGGTCGGGCCGCCGATCATGCCGATCACGCCCGCCACGCCGCCGAGCATCGCGCCGACGAGCCAGGTGACGACCAGATAAGCGACCCCCAGGCCGAAGATGGCCCAGCGGTTTCCGCGCGTCAGGTCGGCGCTGCGCCCGAAGGTTTCGGTCACGCCGCGCTGTTCGACGACCAGCACCGGGGCGGCGACGGCCCAGGCCACCGACAACATGATCCCCGGAACGATCAGCAGCAGGTAGCCGACCATGAAGGCCAGACCCATGAGGATGCCCAGGCCCAGCAGCGGCAGCATGAAGCGCCCGCCGGTCGACAGGGCCGAGCCGAAGGTGACGCGCTTGCCGTTCAGATCGGCCACCGTCCCGTGGGTGAGCGCCGCCTGCAGGACGAAGGTGCCCACGAACATGGCCAGGCCGCCGAGCGCCATCAGCGGGAAACTCGCGAAGTTCGGAGCGCCGCTCGCCGCGCTGAGGCCCATGGACCCGGCGCCCCAGTAGAGCAACACCTGCGGCAGGCCCGAAAGCAGGACCGCCAGGGCGCCGAAGGTCTGGGCGTTGCGGCCCAGGACCCCGAAGGTCCGTTGCACCACCCGCCCCATGTCGAAGCGCCCGACGCCGTCTGCTGTAACAGCCACCATCTCAATCCCCCGTGATCACAACTGCACCGGCCCGACGCCGGCGCGGGAAACACCAAACCCAGTCGTCTTAGATCGCCCCCGTGGCGGACAGCCCGCTCAGCGACGGAAATGCGCCGAACACGGCCGAAGACCGCGCCGGCGCAGGCCTCGTCAATCGAACACCGAGGCCAGGGCTTCGACGCCCACGCCTTCCTTGACCGCCCGCAGTTCGCAGTAGATCGCCGCGCCCCCGGCCGAGCCGACCACCGAGGTGACGACCGTGATCGCCGCCATGACCAGCGCCTGGACGACTGTCACGCCAGCGGTCTGGCCCGAAACCACGCCGCCAGCGGCGAGCCCCATCGACAGGCCGATGACCACGATCGAATAGACGGCAATCAGGCCGAACACCGGCCAGCGGCTGCCCTTGGTCAGACGGCTGCTGCGCGACAGGCTCTCGCCGACGCCCTTGTTCTCCATCACCACGGCGGGGACGGCCACCGCCCAGGCGGCCATCAGCATGCAGCCCGGAACGATCAGCAGCACGAAGGCCAGCCCGAGCCCCAGGCCCATCACGATCGCCAGGCCGAACAGGGCCAGGAAGTTGCGCAGGCCGACCTGCAAGGCCGCCTCGAGCGAGGGCTTCTTTCCGTTCAGATCCTTGACGGTGCAGTAGATGATCGCCGCCTGCAGGGTGTAGCTGCAGACCGTGGTGACCACCCACCCGACGATGCTGACCATGACGTTGGTGAAGCTCGCCGCCTCGGTGCGCACTTGCTGGCCGCCCAGCGTCACGACCAGATAGGGAAGCGCGCCGAACACCACGGCCAGTCCGCAGAACGGGATCAGATTGCGCCGGATCACCCCGAAGGTGCGCCGCACCACCCGGGCCATGTCGAAACGCCCGGCCGGGCCTTCCGCGAAGAGTTCAGCCGCAACCATTTGATTCCCCCACTTCACTGGGGCCGAAACTAGCACGCAACTTGAGCGTGCGTGTTAATGCGCGCCGTTGACCGGGCCTCGACCTACGGATACGGCCCTCCCCCGGCCGGATGCCCAGGGGCGCGAGCGTTTTGACTTCCTACGACGTGGTGGTGATCGGCGCGGGCGCGGCCGGCATGATGTGCGCGGCCGAGGCCGGCAAGCGCGGCCGGCGGGTGCTGATCGTCGACCACGCCGACAAGCCGGGTGAGAAGATCCGCATCTCCGGCGGCGGGCGCTGCAACTTCACCAATCTGCGCGCCAGCCCGGCCCAGTTCCTGTCGGCCAACCCGCGTTTCTGCATCTCGGCGCTCAGCCGCTACACCCAGCATGACTTCCTCAAGCTGGTCGAGCGGTACGGCATCGCCTGGCACGAGAAGACGCTCGGCCAGCTGTTCTGCGACGACTCGGCCCGGCAGATCATCGACATGATGCTCTCGGAGATGCGCGCCGTCGGGGTGGAGCTGCGGCTGGGCACGTCGGTCACCCGCGTGGCCAAGGCCGACGACGGCTTCGAGGTGTCCCTGTCGAATGGAACGGCGCGCTGCCGCTCGCTGGTGGTGGCCACCGGCGGCAAGTCGATCCCGAAGATGGGCGCGACCGGCTTCGGCTACGACCTGGCGCAGTACTTCGGCCTGCGCCTGGTCGAGACCCGCCCGGCGCTGGTCCCCCTCACCTTCGAGGTCGGCCTGCTGGAGCGGCTCAAGCCCCTGGCCGGGGTGGCGGTCGACCCAACCGTGATCGGCTGCGCCAAGACCCGCTTCGAAGAGGCCATGCTGTTCACCCACCGGGGCCTCAGCGGGCCGGCGGTGCTGCAGATCTCCTCCTACTGGCGCGAGGGCCAGGAAATCGTCGTCGACATGGCCCCGGGCGTGGACCTGTTCGAGGAGCTGCGCGCCGCGCGTCGCGAGCGCGCCCGCCAGGCCCTGGTCACCGTGCTGTCCGACCGCCTGCCCCGGCGCCTCGCCCAGCACATCGTCGAGACCGAAGGCGCCGCGGCCGGCAATGTCGGCGACCTGTCCGACAAGGTGCTACGCCGGGTGGCCGTGGCCGTGAACGCCTGGCGGGTAAAGCCGGTCGGCTCGGAGGGCTATCGGACGGCCGAAGTGACCCTGGGCGGGGTCGACACCCGCGACCTCGATTCCAAGACGATGGCGGCCCGCGACGTGCCGGGCCTGTATTTCGTCGGCGAGGTGGTCGACGTCACCGGCTGGCTGGGCGGCTACAATTTCCAGTGGGCCTGGTCGTCGGGCTGGGTGGCCGGGCAGACGGCTTAAAATCCGGTCAAGCCGCGTCGGCTCCGCTCACGGGCGCCACGCTTGCCTTCGTCACTTTGCCGTATAGCCGCAAAAGAGCACCGTAGGCATGTCCGTGCCGGGTGGTTCCGGGAAACACGCCAATCCGCTCCAATTCGCCGCTCGCACAGCCCAGTCGATATTGAACAAGTTTTAGCTCTCGTCCCGCAACCGGACGTCCGGGGTTTAGGGCGATTGATATCCCGTCAGTAATCGCCTCGGCGAAGCCGTTCAGCTCTGCAGCACCCTTCTCGTTCCCGCGCGCCGCCGCGAGGTCAGCATGCGTTCGGAACGCTGCGCGCGTTTCATACAGGACTTCCCGGTCGCGATCCTTACGCATCGAGAGATAGATCGCACCGGCAGCGGCGGCCGCTAGCACCAAGGCCAGTTCGGTCATAGTCGTTCCAATCGGCGCACCTTGCGCGAGAGCGTCGCCTATAACCGGCGAAAGCTTGTCCAAAAGCAAAGCCGCGAGCTCTTCAACGGTCCCCATTGGACGCCGCCCCCGCGACTCGCTAGCGTCACCGCAGTCGGGGAGCCTACCAATGAACACGAAGACCCTGCTCGCGGCGTGCGCGAGCGCTCTGGCCTTGTCGATGGCCGCGCCGGCCTTCGCCGCGGACGCGCCCAAGCCCTTCGCCGAAGTGGTGAAGGATATGAAGGCCGAGGTGGGCCTGCTGCCGGTCTACGTGGACGCCAAGCAGGGCAAGATCCTGCTGTCCCTGCCCAAGCCCGACACCCAGGGCGTTTCGGCCAGGTACCTGTACTTCACCGCGCTGCGCACCGGCCTGGGCTCCGCGCCGGTCGGCCTGGACCGCGCCAAGACCAGCGACGCCCAGGTTCTGGTGTTCCGCCGGGTCGGCAAGAAGGTCGTCGCCGAGCTGGAGAACCCGCGCTTCCGCGCCGCCAATGCGCCCGCCGACGAGCAGGCCGCCGCGCGCGACGCCTTCGCCTACTCCACCATCTGGGCCGGCGAAGTGGTTTCGGAAAACCCCGACGGCCGGCTGCTGGTCGACATCTCCAGTTTCCTGAACCGCGACGCCATGGGCGTGGCCGACACGCTGAAGCAGGCCGGCGAGAACGGCTGGAAGATGGTCGGCGACCTGACCATGGCCGATCCGTCCGCCGTGAAGGTCTTCCCCGAGAACCTGGAGTTCGAGGCGCGCCAGACCTTCGCCTCCGACACGCCGGGCCCGGAGGTGCGCAACATCGCGCCCGACCCGCGCCAGATCACCCTGGTGGTGCGCCACTCGCTGGTGAAGCTGCCCGACGACAATTACCAGCCGCGCCGCTTCGACCCGCGCACCGGCACCTTCTCGACCCAGGTGCTGGACTACGCCGCCCCGCTGGGCCAGCCGATCGTCCAGGACTTCGCCAACCGCTTCCGCCTGGAGAAGACCGACCCGAAGGCCGCGCGCTCCACGGTTAAGAAGCCGATCGTCTTCTACGTCGACCGCTCGGCCCCTGAGCCGATCCGCTCGGCCCTGGTCGAAGGCGCGGCCTGGTGGGCCAAGGCGTTCGACGACGCGGGCTATATCGACGCCTTCAGGGTCGAGGTCCTGCCCGAGGGCGTCGACCCGCTGGACGTCCGCTACAACGTCATCAACTGGGTCAACCGCGCCACCCGCGGCTGGTCCTACGGCCAGAGCCTGGTCGATCCGCGCACCGGCGAGATCGTCAAGGGCTCGGTGCTGCTGGGCTCGCTGCGCGTGCGCCAGGACATGCTGATCTTCGAAGGCCTGGTCGGCGCCGACAAGGTCGGGACCGGCGGCCCGAATGATCCCGTGCAGGTGTCGCTGGCCCGCATCCGCCAGCTGGCCGCCCACGAGACCGGCCACGCCATCGGCCTGGCCCACAACTTCGCGGCCTCCACCCAGGGCCGGTTCTCGGTGATGGACTATCCCGCCCCGCGCCTGAACCTGAAGGACGGCGAGATCGACCTGTCGGACGCCTACGGCGTGGGCGTCGGCCGCTGGGACGACTTCGCCATCGACTGGCTGTACGGCGACACGGCCGAGAGCCAGCAGCCGGCCAAGGCTCTGGCCGGCGTGAAGGAAGGCCTGCGCTACATCAGCGACGCCGACTCGCGCGCCGCCTCCACCGGCCAGCCGTACGGCAGCATCTGGGACGACGGCACGGACGCCGCCGCCGAGCTCTCGCGCATGATGGACGTGCGCAAGGCGGCCCTGGCCCGCTTCGGCGTCAACGCCCTTCACGCCAACGAGCCGGCCGCCAACTTGCGCCGCAAGTTCGTGCCGATCTGGCTGGTGCACCGCTATCAGGTCGAGGCCGCGGCCAAGCTGGTCGGCGGGATCGACTACGCCTACGCGGTCAAGGGCGACGGCCGCGAGGCCGCCCGCGCCGTGCCGGCCGCCGACCAGCGCCGGGCGCTGAGCGCCCTGATCGACACCCTGAAGCCCGAGGCGCTGGACGTGCCGGAAGCGATCGTGCCGCTGCTGTCGTCCGGCTGGTCGGGGTCCTACGACCGCCAGTTCGACATCGAGATCTTCCGCACGGCGGGCGAAGGCGTGTTCGACCCGCTGGCCGCCTCGGAAGCCGCCGCCAACCAGACGCTGAACGCCCTGCTGGCCCCGGAACGCCTGAACCGCGCCGCCGACCAGCACCGCCGCGACGAGGCCGCGCCCGGCGCCGACGAGATCGTCCAGAAGCTGATCGACGCGACCTTCGCCGCGCCGTCGGGCGAACCGCACCGGTTCGGCGACGTGCGCCGCCGCGTCGCCCGCCAAGCCGCCCTCCAACTGGCCGCCGCCAGCCGCGACACCGACCTGTCAGCCGGCGTGGCCGCCGAGATCGACCAGCGCCTGCACGAGCTGGCCGGCAAGCTGGCTAAGCGCGGCGGCGACCCGGCCGAGCGCGCCTGGGCCCAGAGCCTGTCGCGCCTGCTCTCCGATCGCGAGGCGCTGGACGCGGCGCTGAAGGACCAGGCCAAGGCCCGCGTCCCGGTCCCGCCGGGCATGCCGATCGGCGCGGGCGAATCCGACTGGATGGGGGATCTCTGACTTCCTTCTCCCCTTGTGGGAGAAGGACGGAGCCCGCGCACCGGAGCGCAAGCGGAGGTCCGCGCGGGAGGATGAGGGGTCGCGCGCCGGGCGGCCACATCGGCGTCCGGGCGCCGCCGTCTTCCGTCGTGCGACCCCTCATCCTCCCGCGCAGGCCTTCGCCCGCAAACGGGCTCCGGCGCGCGGGACCCTCCTTCTCCCACAAGGGGAGAAGGAGCCCGTCGAATTACGGACGGAACGATCCGGGGCTTCCAACGGTCTAGCCGGGGTCCACGGAGTTCCAGCTTGGCCGACGTCCCCACGCGTTTCGCATGCCTGCTTTTCGCCGGCGCCGCCGCTTTTCTCGCCGGCGGCTCGAGCTGCGGCGCACAGAGCGCGGTCGACCACAGCCGCATGACCCTGACCTTCGACGACGAGTTCGACCGCTTCGACCGGCGGGCCGACTGGAGCGGGGCGGGCGTGTGGAACACCACCTTCGGGCCGGGCCGGGCCTTCGACACCCGAACCCTGCCCAACAACGCCGAGAAGCAGGTCTACATGGACGTCGACTTCGCCGGGGCCGCCAAGGCGCCGCTGGAGGTCGACCCGTTCTCGGTGAAGGACGGCGTGCTGACCATCACCGCCGAGCCGTCGAGCCGCGAGGTCAAGGCGGCGACGGGCGGCTACGCCTACACCTCGGGCCTGATCAACACTCGCGACACCTTCAGCCAGCAGTACGGCTATTTCGAAATGCGCGCCCAGCTGCCGGCCGGTCAGGGCCTGTGGCCGGCCTTCTGGCTGCTGCCCCAGGCCGGCGGCTGGCCGCCCGAGATCGACGTGATGGAGGTGCTGGGGAACGAGCCCGGCGTGGTCCACACCTCGACCCATTCGAAGGGCCCGGGCGCCAACGTCACCGAGCACGCCGCCACCAAGGTGGCCGACACCTCCCAGGGCTTCCACACCTACGGGGTGCGCTGGGACGCGGCGGAGATCGTCTGGTACGTCGACGGCCGCGAGGTGTTTCGCACCGACACGCCCCACGACATGCACCAGCCCATGTACCTGCTGGCCAACCTGGCCGTCGGCGGCAAGTGGCCGGGCGATCCGGACGCCGGCACGCCGTTCCCGGCGCAGATGCGGATCGACTACATCCGCGTCTACCAGTTCAAGCCGGCGAAGGGCGGAGCGGCGCGCTAGCTCCTTCTCCCCTTGCGGGAGAAGGACGGAGCCCGCGCCCCGGAGCGTGAGCGCAGGGCCGCGCGGGAGGATGGGCCGCCGCTGCAAAAGCGATCGGCGCCACGATCCGAGACCGCGGCGCCGACACCCTCATCCGGCACGCTCCGCGCGCCACCTTCTCCCGCAAGGGGAGAAGGTCAGTTTTTCAGGAACGCGCTCACCTCGTCGGCGAACACCTTCGGCTGGTCGAACATGATGAAGTGGTCGCTGTCGGGGATCCGCTTCAGGGTCGCGGCCGGCAGGCTCACGAAGGACGCCTTGTAGAACCCCTCCATCTGCGCGTCGGTCACCGGCGCGTTGTTGCCGCGGACGAACAGCACGGTCAGCGGGGCGCTGATCGACTTCAGCTCCGGGCGCAGGTCGGTCAGGATCAGCTCGGCGAAGGCGCGGGCCGAAACGTCCTGATCGCTGGCCTGGGCGTCGGCCAGGGCCAGGGGGCGCATGTCGACCGTGCGGATCATGCCGGCGATGGTGGCGTTCAGGGCGGCGGCGCGCTGGGCGTCGTTGGCCTCGACCATGCTCTTGCGGATCCGTTCCGCGGTCGGCTTCAGGCTCTCGGACGTCGACCCGGGCGGGCCGAACATGGCGCCCATGAACGGCAGCATGTCGACGACCATGACCTTGCTGACCTCGTCGGGGTGACGGGCCGCGACCATCATGGCCATGGTGCCGCCCATGGAGTGGCCGATCACGGCCGGCTTCTTCAGGTGCTGTTCGGAGATGTAGCGGGCGATCTCCTCGGCCGCCGGGGCGGCGACGTCGCCGGTCGTGGCGCCGCCCACCGGCGCGCCGGCGAAGCCGTTCAGCTGCACCAGGTGGAACCGGTAGCCCGGGTGATCCTTCACCGTCTGCTCCCACACCTTCGGCGAGGACGACAGGCCCGGGATCAGCACGACGTCGGGGCCTTGGCCGACCGTGGTGACGATGATGCGGTCGCTCTTGAACGGCGCCTTGGCCTGCGCCGGCGCGGCCACGGCGACGACGGCGGCCAGCGCCAGGGTCAGCAAACGAAACATGAGGGCTCCTCCCGCGCGGCCCGCCCCTGCGTCCGCGTCATGACGAAGAACTTTGCATCATAAAGTGAAACTGTCAAGCTGGGAGAACGGAGGTCGATCTCCCCCCGAGCGGAGCGCTGGGGGGAGCAGGCGGCGCAAGCCGCCGAGGGGGGCTCCGGCGGAGTGCGATGGCAGCCGTCGCGCGAACCCAGCCCCCTCCACCGCTTCGCGGTCCCCCTCCCCCAGCGCTTCGCTAGGGGGAGGATTTGCCCCTCCCCTCACGCCTTCAGCCGGTAGCCGGTCTTGAAGATCCAGCTGACGATCGTCAGGCACAGCAGCAGGAAGGCGCCGGTGGCCGCCAGGCTCCACCACACGCCCACGTCCGACACCCCGAAGAAGCTCCAGCGGAAGCCTGAGACCAGGTAGACGACCGGGTTGAACAGGGTGATCTGCCGCCAGGGCTCGGGCAGCATGTCGATCGAATAGAAGGCGCCGCCCAGGAAGGTCAGCGGCGTGACGATCAGCATGGGCACGATCTGCAGCCGCTCGAAGCCGTCGGCCCAGATGCCCAGCACGAAGCCGAACAGGCTGAAGGTCACCGCGGTCAGCGCCAGGAAGCCGGCCATCCACACCGGATGGGCGATCTCGAACGGCACGAACAGGCGCGCCGTGGCCAGCATGATCGTGCCCAGGATCACCGACTTGGTGGCCGCCGCGCCGACATACCCGATGACGATCTCGGTCGAACTGATCGGCGCCGACAGCACTTCGTAGATCGTGCCGGAGAACCTCGGCAGGTAGATCCCGAAGGAGGCGTTGGAAATGCTCTCGGTCAGGATCGACAGCATGATCAGGCCCGGCACGATGAAGGCGCCGTACTGGATCCCGTCGATGGCGACCATGCGCGAGCCGATCGCCGAGCCGAACACGATGAAATACAGCGAGACCGAGATCACCGGCGACAGGATGGACTGCATCAGCGTCCGCCAGGTGCGCGCCAGCTCGAAGAAGTAGATGGCTCTAATGGCGTGCAGGTTCACTTACCGCCCCCTCACCAGGTTGACGAAGATCTCCTCCAGCGAGGTCTCCTTCGTCTGCAGGTCCTTGAAGTCGACGCCGTGCGCGGCCAGGCGGCGCAGCAGGGCGGCGATGCCGGTTTCGTCGGCGTGGGCGTCGAAGGTGTAGACCAGCGAGTGGCCGTCGGCCGACAGCTCCAGCGGTTCGTCCTCGAAGCCGGCCGGCAGGGCGCTCAGCGGCGCCTGCAGGTGCAGGGTCAGCTGCTTCTTGCCCAGCTTGCGCATCAGGACGTGCTTGTCCTCGACCAGGATCAGCTCGCCCTTCGAGATCACCCCGATCCGGTCGGCCATCTCCTCGGCCTCCTCGATGTAGTGGGTGGTCAGGATGACGGTGACGCCGCGCTCGCGAAGACCGCGGACCATCTCCCACATCTCGCGGCGCAGCTCGACGTCGACGCCGGCGGTGGGCTCGTCCAGGAACAGGATGTCGGGTTCGTGGGCCAGCGCCTTGGCGATCATCACCCGGCGCTTCATGCCCCCCGACAGGGTCATGATCTTGTTCTTGCGCTTGTCCCACAGGGCCAGGTCCTTGAGGACCTTCTCCAGCAGCTTGCGGTTCGGGCCCTTGCCGAACAGGCCGCGGCTGAACTTCACCGTGTCCCAGACCCGCTCGAACATGTCGGTCGACAGTTCCTGGGGCACCAGGCCGATCTTGCGGCGGGCGGCCTTGAAGTCCTTCACCACGTCGTGGCCGTCGGCCAGCACCGTGCCCGTGGTCGGGTTGACGATGCCGCAGACGATGCTGATCAGGGTGGTCTTGCCGGCCCCGTTCGGCCCCAGCAGGGCGAAGATCTCGCCCTTGCGGATTTCCAGGTCGACGTTCTTGAGCGCCTGGAAGCCGCCCTTGTAGGTCTTCGACAGACCCGAAACCGAGATGATCGGCTGCACGCGGCCCCCGCTCCAGTGACGCCCTGTCCTCAGATACCGGCGCTCCCGCGCCGGCGCTAGAGGCCGGAACCATCGGGGGTGTGCACCGTTCGGCGCGGGAGGGGGACGGGCTTCGTCAGGAGGCCCGATCCATGCGTATCGCTTCACGCGTTCTTCTCGCCGCCGCCCTGCTGGCGGCCGCCCCGGCGCTGGCCGAACCGCCGGCCCGCTCGGACTCGGTCAAGCAGGACGACGATCCCTACATCGAAGGACCGAGCACGCCGCAGCGCACCCCCACGCCGCGCGAGCCGGCGCTGGAACAGACCACGCCCGCCCAGACCCGCCAGTACATGCTCAAGACCGACGACGAGGGCCGGCTGATCTCGAACGCGCCGATCCCCGACACCCACGCCAATCGCGAGCGCTACGGCCAGCCGCTGTCGAACGCCGGACGCCGCTCGCCGGCCAAGGGCAACTAAGGCCGCCGCCCCTCCCCGCGCGGCTCGCCGGAGCCCGGGTCGGTGCGGGTCGGGCTGTCCTTCTGCGCCCGCGCGCCCTTCGGCTCGGTGGCCGGCCGCGGCGGACGGCCATCGCCGGCGGGGCGCAGGTCCTCGTTCTCGACTTCGCGGTTCTTGGGGCGATCGGGCATGGCGGGCCTCCTTTGTGGGGAGGGAACGCGTGACGGCCGCCTCCGATCAGCGCTCGTCGGCGGCCGCGCCAGTAGCGGGGGCTTCCGGCGCCCCGACAGCTCGACGCTGCTCGGCAAGCATGGCGGCAGCTTCCTGACTTCCCCCATCGGCGGCCAAGCGCAGCCATTTGGCGCTCTCGGCGAGGTCGGGAGGGCCGCCGCTCGCGCCCGCCGCAAAGGCCTTAGCGATGATCAATGCTTGCGCGGCAGCCGGGTCTTTGGCCTGCTCGTCGTCAACCGTCGAGTACCCGCATCGCGGGCCGCAACGGCGGAACCAATACATGGCGCGCGACGAGTCTTTAGGGATGTCGCCCCAACCGAAGGCATACGCCTGTCCAACCAGACGCTGCGCCTCCTTGCTTCCGAGTTGAGCCAACGGCGTCCAGTGGCGCAGGGCCCCAGGTCCGTCGCCCCCCTTAGCCGCCTTCATCCCCTCATCGATCTCATGGCCCCAAAGGAGCCACCCGGTCACGCCAACTCCGAGTAATGCAGCGACCGAGATTGGAATCGTTATCCATCCAATTTTCATGGTGCCAGCCGTGGAGAGACTTGGCTGCGAGCTGTCAGGTTCCAGCGGAGTGCGACGGAGCCTGGGTCTCGCGGTCAAGGTAGGAGTGTTCATGGAAGGACAGGCCGCAGCCGTCACAGGTCTCGCCCCACGGCGCTCCGCTGATCGGGAACCGGAACACCTTGAAGGCACGGGTCAGGCATCGCGGACAGCGCAGGAGGACGATGGATCCGATCGCCGAGACGGGCAGCGCGACGAGGGCCGGAAGTTGCAGCGCGGATGGCCCCCAGAACACGACCACGATCCAGAAAAGCGGGAGCCCCCAATACGCGAGAAGGTTGGCGGAGAAGATCGACAGATAGCTGATCGACCATAGGAGCCACGCGAACAGCAGGAAGACGCCGACAATCCCGCTGTCGACGCCGGTGACGGCTGTCAGGTCCGGTTGGTAGGTCGCTGCGACGCCGAGGCCGGCGAAGAGGGCTGTCGAAACCAGCAACCACACGACCTTCCGACGCCGACGCTGTGCGTCACGCCGCGGATCAGCCGACCTGCCCCCGACAACCCACAAGGCGGCGCAGAGTGCGGCCACCGTGACGGCCACGACGACGTGGTAGGTCCCACGGTCGTCGAGAACGAACTGCCCGCCGACCAGCACAACCGCCGCCGCCATGACGAGCAGCGTGATGATCAATCCACGACGCACGTCGGCCCTCCCCCGCGCCTACAACCGCTCCAGCTTGAGCCAGCCGCGTTCGCCCTTCCACGCCTTCTCCAGGTAGGCGCGGGTGCGCATCTCGGCGGCCTTGTCGCCCAGGGCTTCATGCGCCTCGGCCAGGCCGTACAGGGCCCAGGCGTTCTCCGGGTGGCGGGTCAACAGGGTCGTGAAGGTCGCGCGCGCGTCGGCGGCCTTGCCGGCCGCGAGCTGGGCCGCGCCCAGCGACTGGCGCACCGGGAAGTACCAGTAGGGCGGCTCCTGGTAGACCAGCTGGTCCTCCAGCGCGGCCGCCGTCTCGAAGTGGCCGATGGCCCGCTCAAAGGCGCCCTGGCGGTAGGCCAGGCGGCCCTGGGCGACCTCCTCGGCCAGGCTCAGCAGGGTGCGGGCCGGCAGGCCGCCGCCCTCCTCGGCCGAGAAGTCGGCGGTCTCGCGCAGCTTGCGCAGCTCGGCCAGCTCGCGATCGAAGCCGGCCTTGTCGTCCTGCATGGCGTAGGCGACCACGCGCGAATAGCGCCACATGCCGGTCGCATAAGGCAGCCGCTTGTCTGGGGCCGGCTGGGCCAGGATCTCGGCCGGGCTGCTGAACTGGGCGTGGGCGAAAGATGGGGCGGCCCAGATCGCCTGCACCCACGGGATGCGCTGGGCGACGCCGACGTCGAGCGTCTTCATCAGCCGCGCGGACTCGGCCAGAGCCGCGTTCCGGTCGCCGGTCATCTGGGCCGACGTCACCAGGAAGTGCACGTTGTGGGGGTAGTAGGCGTACCGGTACATGTCCGAGCCCGGATTGGCCTTCAGGAAGGCCTCGTCGGCCCGCACGGCGGCGACGTTGGCGTCGTAGGAGTCCTGGAAGCGGCCGCGCACGAAGTAGATGTGCGCGGGCATGTGGGCCAGATGCCCGGCCGTCGCGTTGCGGCGCAGACGATCGGCGTAGGGTTCGGCCCGTTCCGGGGTCCTCGAGGCCTCGACCAGGTGGATGTACAGGTGGTCGGCCTGCGGGTGGTCGGGGTTGCGCTTCAGCACCTGTTCGACCCGCTCGACCGCCCAGCCGGCTTGGCCCTTGGGCGTCACGCCGTCGGCGTCCCAGTAGTCCCAGGGCTGGGTGTTCATGACCGCCTCGGCCGCCATGATCTGGACCTCGTCGGAAGCCGGGAAACGCTCGGCGGCCTGGCGCATGGAGGCGGCGAAGGCCTTGTCCAGCGCGGCGCGGTCGGCGTTCGGATCGGACGAGTAGCGCAGCTGGATGGCCTGGATCAGGGCCTGCTCCAGCGGCGTGGTCGAGGCCGCCCGGGCGGCGGCCTTCCGGGCGGCGGCGATCGCGTCCGGCGTCTCGCCGGCGTCCATCGGGGCGTTGATGTTGGGACCGCGCGCCCAGGCCTCGCCCCAGAAGCACATGGCGCAGGTCACGTCCGCGGCCTGGGCCTTGCGGAACGAGCGGATGGCCGCGTCGTGGTTGAAGTTGTAGGCCAGCATCAGGCCCTGGTCGAACCAGGCTTGGGCTTCCGGGCTGTTCGTGCTGATCTTCAGTCGCGTCGGGCCCAGCTCGGGCATCCGCTGGATATCCGTCGCCGACGGGCGGCTCGTCTCGTACCCGGCCGCCGCCAGCAGGCGCATGCGCAGGCCCAGGCCGGAAGCGCCCTTCGACCCGCACATGGCCGCGCCCTGGGCCAGCGGATCGAACGCGTCGGTCGACGGCGGCGCGGCGGCCGCTCCGAGCAGCAGCGACGCCGCGCCCGCGAACCCCAGAACCTTCAGCTGTTCCATTCCCCGCCTCCATCGAAGCGAGCGCGCTCTCCCCATGCGGGAGACGCCACTCGCCGCAAGTGTCCGTAGCGAAGGGACAGGAAGCGGCGCCGGGCGTCAAGGAACGACGGTCTCCCCTTCTCCCCTTGCGGGAGAAGGTGGCCGGCGGAGCCGGCCGGATGAGGGGTGACAGCGCCGAGGTTTCAGAACGAAGAGCGTGGTCACGCCAGTCGGTTCAGGCGTCGCGCCGACACCCCTCATCCGACGCGCTCCGCGCGCCACCTTCTCCCGCAAGGGGAGAAGGAGAGATCACAATCTTTCCAGCTTCAGCCAGCCGGGCTCGCCCTTCCAGGCCTTGGCCAGCGCCGCACGGCTCTGGGCCGCGCCGGCCTTGTCGCCCAGCGAGGCCTGCGCCTCGGCCAGGCCGTACAGCGCCCAGGCGTCGTTCGGGTGGCGGGCCAGCACGGTCGTGAATGTCTGCCTGGCGTCGGCGGCGCGACCGGCCTTCAGCTGGGCCACGCCCAGCGACTGGCCGACGGGGTAGTACCAGAACGGGGGCTCCATGTAGGGCACCTGCGCCTCCAGCTCGGCCGCCTTCTGGAAGTAGGCGACCGCGCGCTCGTAGGCGCCCTGCTGCATGGCCAGGCGCCCCCAGGCCACCTGCTCGGCCAGGCTGAGCAGGGTGCGGGCCGGGAAGCCGCCGGCCTCCATGACGGTGAAATCGCTGCCGTCGCGCACCTTGCGCAGCTCGATCAGCTCCAGCTCCACGCCCTTCGGGTCGTCCTTCAAGGCGTTCGCCACCGCCCGCGAATAGCGCCACATGCCCACCGCATAGGGCAGGCGCGCGTCCGGCCCTGGCTGAGCCAGAATCTCGGCCGGCGGGCTGTACTGGGCGTAGGCGAAGGACGGCGCCGCCCAGATCGCCTGCACCCAGGGCGCACGCATTGCCGTCTCCACGTCCAGCACCGAGCGCAGGCGCGCGGCCTCGGTGAGCGCGGCGTTACGGTCGCCGGCCATCTGCGCCGACGCCACCAGGAAGTGCACGTTGTGGGGGTAGTAGCCGTAGCGATAGATCGCCGACTCCGGATTGGCCTTGAAGAAGGCCTCGTCGGCGCGCACGGCCGCGAGGTTGGACTGGTACGAGTCCTCGAACCGCCCGACCCGGAAGTAGATGTGGGCCGGCATGTGCACCAGGTGGCCGGCGGTCGGCACCAGCGGCTTGTTCAGGCGGTCGGCGGCGGCCTCGGCGCGTTGCGGGGTCTTCGAGGCCTCGACCAGGTGGATGTACAGGTGGTCGGCCTGCGGGTGGTCGGGATTGCGCTTCAGCACCTGTTCGACCCGCGCGATGGCCCAGCCGATCTGGCCCTTGGGGGTGACGCCGTCCGCCTCCCAGTAGTCCCAGGGCCGCGTGTCCATCACGCTCTCGGCGGCCATCAGCTGAACGTCGTCGTCAGCCGCGAAGCGGTCGGCCACCGCCTGCATGGCCGTGGCGAAGTCGCGGTCGAGCACGGCGCGGTCGGCCTTCGGATCGAGCGAGTAGCGCGTCGCCACCGCCTGGATCAGGGCCTGCTCCATCGGCGTCGCCTTACCGGCCAGCGCCTGCGCCTTCTTCGCCGCCGCGACGGCGTCGGGGGTCTGTCCGCCGTCCATGGGCGCGTTGATGTTGGGGCCGCGCGCCCACGCCTCGCCCCAGAAGCACATGGCGCAGGTCGGATCGGCGGCTTGCGCCTTGCGGAACGAGCGGATCGCCGCGTCGTGGTTGAAGCCGTAGGCCAGCATCAGGCCCTGGTCGAACCAGGCCTGGGCGTCGGGACTGGTGGTGGTGATCTTCACCCGGGTCGGGCCGAGGTCCGGGATGCGCTGGATGTCGCCTGTCGCCGCCGGCGCCTCCAGCGCCGCGGCCGCCGCCAGTGG
>NZ_JAAIVC010000070.1 GCF_010975005.1 Caulobacter sp. 17J65-9
CTGCTGGCCCGCGCCGACGCCCGGGTCGCCGCGCTCAACGGGGCCGACCGGCGCGATCCCGCCAAGGCGCGCAGCCACAACTGCGCCTGGGCCGTGAAGATGGCCGCCGAGGCGGCCGGCCAGGCGGCCTGGGCGGGACGCGCCGCGACAGGCGCGGTGCGTCTCTCCGGCCACGCCCGCTGGTCCTACGACAAGGCCCGCCGGGAAACCTGCCAGGCGTTCATGGCCCGCCTGTTCGAGCGGATGGACGCCGAACTGGCCGCCCGGACCTGAGGCCTTACTTGTCTCCGTCGCGCAGCCAGCGCGCAGCCGGGATGGTGGTGTCCAGGCCCTCGCTGGCCCTGGCCGCGGCGCGCAGCGCGTCCTGGGAAGAGGTCGTGCAGTTGTTCTCGACCATGGTCATGCCCGCGAACGGCGCCTGGGTGGCGAAGGCCGGCTTTTCGCCATCCTTGGCCGGGGGCGGCGGCGGCCCGCACTGCACGAACCAGGCGCTCATCTGAATCACCCGCCCCTGGTCGTCGAGCGTCGGGCGGAGGCCCAGGTAGAGGTACTCCTTGGGCTGGTCCGGCTTCTCCACGCCGACCTGACCGATCAGCGGATCGCCAGCCACCAGCAGGAAGCCGCCCTCCTCCTTCCACTGGCCGTCCTCGAAGGTGGAGACCCGCCCGTTGCGCAGGGTCGCGTACTCCCAGGCCTTCTTGTCGGCGTCATAGTGGCTGAGGGTGTCGCCGCGGGCCAGGAACCAGTTGGCGCACTTGGGCCAGCTGCTGACCGGCCGCTTCTCGTCGAAGCGGCAGTCCTTGTCCTTGCCGCCCACCCAGACGCCTTCGCGCAGCGGCGGCGTCGGCGCGGCGTCGGCGGCTGTGAACAGCGGCGCTTCGGTGGTGACCAGGTTGCAGGCCGACAGCAACAGGCCGGCCGAGAAAGCGAACGCTAAGCAGACGACACGCTTCCATGGACCCGCCATGACCGTCTCCTCCCCGCGATGCGGCAAGGGAGCGACGCCGCGACACCAACTGTCAAGCTTCTCCCATGGCCTCGACGAACACGGATCGTTCGGCCTAGATGGGCGCCGTCGCCGCCAGGGAGCCTCCGCCATGATCGACGCCGCCAAGCTGCAGGGCTTCGTCCACGGCGTGTGGCGCGACGAGATCGTGCCGGTCCTGACCGACTACATCCGCATTCCCAACAAGTCGCCTCACTTCGATCCCGCTTGGGCCGAGCACGGCTACATGGACCAGGCGGTCACGCTGCTGGAGGGCTGGGCGCGGGCCAAGATCGCGACGGTCCCGGGCGCCAGTCTGGAGGTGGTGCGCCTGCCCGGCCGCACGCCGGTCATCCTGATCGAGATCCCCGGAACCGGGCCGGAGACCGTCCTGCTGTACGGCCACCTCGACAAGCAGCCGGAGATGAGCGGCTGGGCCGAGGGCCTGGGGCCGTGGATCCCGGTGCTGAAGGACGACAAGCTCTACGGCCGCGGCGGCGCCGACGACGGCTACGCCATGTTCGGCGCGCTGGCCGCCATCCTGGCGCTGCGCGAACAGGGCGTCGGCCACGCCCGCTGCGTGATCCTGATCGAGGCCTGCGAGGAGAGCGGCAGCTACGACCTGCCCTTCTACGTCGACCACCTGGCCGCCCGCATCGGCGAGCCGTCGCTGGTGGTGTGCCTGGATAGCGGCTGCGGGAACTACGACCAGCTGTGGCTGACCACCTCGCTGCGCGGCCTGATCGGCGGCCAGCTGACGGTGAAGGTGCTGACCGAGGGCGTGCACTCCGGCGACGCCTCGGGCGTGGTGCCCTCCAGCTTCCGTATCCTGCGCCAGCTGATCTCGCGCCTGGAGGACGAGACCACCGGCGAGATCCGCCCCAAGGAGCTGTGGGTCGACATCCCGGCCGAGCGGGTCGAGCAGGCCAAGCGCGCCGCCGCCGCGCTGGGCGACGAGGTGTGGACCAAGTTCCCGTTCGAGCCCGGCATGAAGCCGGTCACCGGCGACCCGGCCGAGCTGGTCCTGAACCGCACCTGGCGCCCGCAGCTGGCCACCGTCGGCGCCGACGGCCTGCCGTCCGCGGGCCAGGCCGGTAACGTGCTGCGCCCGTTCACCTCGGCCAAGCTCAGCGTGCGACTGCCGCCTACGGCCGACGCCGGGAAGGCCGCCGCGGTGGTGCAGAAGCTGCTGACCGACAACCCGCCCTACGGCGCGGCGGTCACCTTCGAGGCCGAGCAGGCCAACCCCGGCTGGAACGCTCCGCCGCTGGCGCCATGGCTGGAGGAGTCGGTGCAGAAGGCCTCGCAGGCGGCGTTCGGCGCGCCGGCGGCCCTGATGGGCGAAGGCGGCTCGATCCCGTTCATGACCATGCTGGGCGAGAAATTCCCCAAGGCCCAGTTCCTGATCACCGGCGTGCTGGGCCCGCAGTCCAACGCCCACGGCCCGAACGAATTCCTGCACGTCCCGACCGGAGAGAAGGTCACCCAGGTGGTGGCCATGGTGCTGGCCGACCACCACGCCCGAACCGCCCCGGCCAAGGCGGCTCCGGCCGCGACGCCCGTCGGCGCCGGCGCGCCCCAGCCGAAGGCCCGCGGCGGCCTGTTCGGCGGGCTGTTCGGGAAAAAATAAGCGCTCCTTCTCCCCTTGAGGGAGAAGGACGGAGCCCGCGCACCGGAGCCCGGCAGGGCGAAGGTCCGCGCGGGAGGATGAGGGGTCTCGCGACATCGGCCGCCCCCTCACCTCCCTCCTCCAATGTCAGACCGCAGCGCGACCCCTCATCCTCCCGCGCAGGCCTTCGCGTTCGCTCCGGCGCGCGGGCTCCGTCCTTCTCCCTCAAGGGGAGAAGGATCGCGTGTTGACGCCCCAGCCCCGTGCGGGCCATCTGCCCGCCGTCGTTCGCCGAACCAGAGAGCCCGTCCATGAAGACCCGCGCCGCCGTCGCCTTCGAAGCCAAGAAGCCGCTGGAGATCGTCGAGGTCGACCTGGAGGGCCCGAAGGCCGGCGAGGTGCTGGTCGAGATCAAGGCGACGGGGATCTGCCACACCGACGCCTACACCCTGGACGGCCTGGATTCCGAAGGCCTGTTCCCCTCGATCCTGGGCCACGAGGGCGCGGGCGTGGTGCTGGAGGTGGGCGCAGGCGTGACCTCGGTGAAGCCGGGCGACCACGTGATCCCGCTCTACACGCCCGAATGCCGCGAGTGCAAAAGCTGCCTGTCGCGCAAGACCAACCTGTGCACCAAGATCCGCGCCACCCAGGGCAAGGGCCTGATGCCGGACGGCACCTCGCGCTTCTCCTACAAGGGCCAGCCGATCTACCACTACATGGGCTGCTCGACCTTCTCGAACCACACGGTCCTGCCTGAGATCGCCGTGGCCAAGATCCGGCCCGACGCCCCCTTCGACAAGGCCTGCTACATCGGCTGCGGCGTGACCACCGGGGTCGGCGCGGTCGTGAACACCGCCGGCGTCGAGCCGGGCTCGAACTGCATCGTCTTCGGCCTGGGCGGCATCGGCCTGAACGTCATTCAGGGCCTCAAGATGGTCGGCGCGGACAAGATCGTCGGCGTCGACATCAACCCGGACAAGGCCGAGTGGGGCGCCCGCTTCGGCATGACCCACTTCGTCAATCCGAAGGACGTCTCGGGCGACCTGGTCGCCCACCTGGTGGCGCTGACCGACGGCGGTGCCGACTACACCTTCGACTGCACCGGCAACACCGACGTCATGCGCACGGCGCTGGAGGCCTGCCACCGCGGCTGGGGCGAGAGCGTGATCATCGGCGTGGCCGAGGCCGGCAAGGAGATCTCCACCCGCCCGTTCCAACTGGTCACCGGCCGGGTCTGGAAGGGCTCGGCCTTCGGCGGCGCGCGCGGCCGCACCGACGTGCCGAAGATCGTCGACTGGTACATGGACGGGAAGATCGAGATCGACCCGATGATCACCCACGTCCTGCCGCTGGAGCGCATCAACGAGGCCTTCGACCTGATGCACAAGGGCGAGAGCATTCGCTCGGTCGTGGTCTTCTGAGGAGAGGGGAAGTCGCGTGGGGCGTCGAGGCGTATCGATTTTCGCGGCAAGCGTCGCAGCAGCATGGTTGGCTGGCTGCAGCGAGCCGCGGGCGGGGGAACAGCCCGCGGCGGTGACGGCATCGGCCCCAGCGGGTTTCGCGCCCGAGGGGCTGGTGGGCGATTCTTACGCCGAGCTGCGCACAATCCTGAACGCAGAGGGGTTGAGGCCGCACGTCACCGAGGCCGGCCAGACCCCGGCCGAGTCCGCCATGTGCACCGAGCGAGAGCCCGCCCGCGAGAGCAGCTGCGTACTGATCTTCGTTCGAGCGGACCCCGAGGGTCGCTCGTACCTGATCGTGGAAACTGACGCTCACGGACCGATCGAGCAGCGCAAGGTCCAGTACGCCAATTGGGCCACCGCCTTCCAGCTTGAGACGTTCGGCTTGGACGACAGCCCCGTGGGAAAAGCGGGATAGACGGCAGAACGACGGAGCTTCGCCTGATGGAAACCCTCGCCCAGCATCGCGTCTTCGGCGGCACGCTGAACTACTGCCGCCACTTCAGCACCGCGACCGGCGTGCCGATGCGGTTCTCGGCCTTCGTGCCGGCCGGCGAGGGTCCGTTCCCGGTGGTGGTCTGGCTGTCGGGCCTGACCTGCACCGAGGAGAACTTCACGGTGAAGGCCGGCGCCTACCGCGCCGCCGCGCGCTACGGCCTGATCGTGGTCGCACCCGACACCAGCCCGCGCGACGAAGGCGTGGCCGACAGCCCCGACTACGACCTGGGCCAGGGCGCCGGCTTCTACGTCGACGCCACCGAGGCGCCGTGGGCCCCGCATTTCAAGATGTGGAGCTACGTCGCCCAGGACCTGCTGAAGGCTGTCGACGCCGGCTTCAACACGGTCCCCGGCGCGCGCGGGATCTTCGGCCACTCCATGGGCGGCCACGGCGCCCTGACCCTGGCGCTCCGCAATCCCGACCTGTTCAAATCGGTGTCGGCCTTCGCGCCGATCGTCTCGCCGACGCGCTGCGCCTGGGGCGAGAAGGCGCTTTCCGCCTATCTCGGCCCGGACCGGTCGGCCTGGCGGGCGCACGATGCGAGCCTGCTGATCGAGGACGGCGTCGGCGCGGGCGCCTTCGACGACATCCTGGTCGACCAGGGCGACAGCGATCCGTTCCTGAAGGCGCAGCTGAAGCCGGAGCTGCTGGCCGCCGCCTGCGAGACGGCCGGCCAGGCGCTGACGCTCCGCATGCAGCCGGGCTACGACCACAGCTACTTCTTCATCCAGACCTTCATCGACGACCACCTGGCCTTCCACGCCGCGCGCCTGGGCGGCGACGGCGTGAAGCTGAGCGGCCGGGTCGAGGTGCAGTAACTCCTTCGCCCGAAGGCGAGGAAGACCTCACTCGATCTCGTCGCCCGGATTCACGCCGGCCGGGCAGGCCCCGGCCCAGCGGCCCTTGGCGCGGATCTCACCGGCGTCGACCTTGCCCTGAGGCGTTTCGGCCCCGACCGACATCTTCATGTCGAACGCGGTCTCCGAGCCGTTCCAGACCACCGTCAACAGGGACTTTACACCGCCCCCCTGCTCGCAAACGGCCGTCACGACGAACCCGCCAGCCTTGAGCCCTTGAGTGAATTTGCACTCCGGCGTGTCCCGGCGAGTCAGGATCTCGCGCAGTTCGCGCGTGCCCTCTTCGCCGACGCACTGCTTCTCGACCTTCGTGGTCTCGCCGCCGTCTTCGGTGCTGGTCACCTCCCACAGCCCGGGCCGCACCTTCGGCAGACCGGCGGAGTTCAGCACCACCCCGGCAGGGGCCGCCTCGGTCGAAGTCGCCCCCTTGTCGGCGGAGGCGTCGGCCTTGCGGTCGCAGGCGGCCAGGGCCAGGGCCAGGGCGGCGGCGGAGAGCAGGAACAGGCGGCGCATGCGAACTTCCGAGCGAGGGGCTTCCAGGATCGGAAGCCGGTCGCCGATCGCTCGCGCGCCCGCCGCGCCCGCTCAAGCCGGCTTGCGGCCAAGCCCGGCGCGGGCGCGATCAACCCCGCTCAGGTGAAGATGAAGTCCTTGGCCACGACGTGGTCCACGCCCGAAAGCAGGATGCTGTCAGCGGTGTCGAAGACGATCTCCAGGCCGGCCGGGGTCTGGTGGAAGTCCTGCTGAAGGTCCTCGAAGCTCGCGAAGTCGAAGCCCTGCAGGTCGATGTGATCGCGGCCCGAGCGGAAGTCCATGATCGTGTCGTGACCGTTGCCGGGATCGAACACGAAGCTGTTGGCCCGCGTGGTCGCGAACGGCGAGACGACGGCGGCGCCGCCCCACATGGTGTCCTCGGCGCTCTGGCCGCTGACCAGGGTGTTGCCGCCGCCCGAGGCGAAGTCGAGCAGGTCGTGGCCGTCCCCGTACATGGTGTTGGTGACCCGCACGGTCGGGTTCTCGCCGGCGCTGGAGCCGATCAGGGTGTTGCCGCCGCCGCGCGCGTGGCCCTTCAGCGTGCCGGCGTCGCCGAACATGATCGTGGAGGTGTCGGTCGTCGCCGTCAGGGTGTTGCCGCCGCCGGAGGCGTGGCCGCTCATCGTCCCGGCGTCGCCGTACAGCGTCTGCACCCGGCCCTCCAGGGTGGAGGCGGTGACGGTGTTGTGGCCGCCGCTGGCGAACTGGCTCATGGCCAGGGCGTCGCCATAGGCGGTCCCCTCCAGGGCGGAGACGAGCGTCACCGAGTTGTGGCCGCCCTGGGCGTGGCCGCTCATGGTCTGGGCGTCGCCGAAGGCGGTGGCGGACTGCTGCGAGCTCTCGGCGGTGACGTTGTTGTGGCCGCCCTGGGCCAGGCCGTTCATGTTCTGGGCGTCGCCGAAGGCGAACGAGTCCGCGTTGGACATGGCGGTGACGGTGTTGTGGCCGCCCCGGGCCGAGCCGGTGAGCGTGAACGCATCCCCGGCCGCGCTCGCCGGCCCCTTCGATTCCGCGAACACCGTGTTGTTCCCGGTCTGGGCGAAGTCCTTCACCGTCAGCGATCCGCCGATCGAGGTGTCCTCGAAGCCTTCGGCGCTGACGGTGTTGCCGCGGCCGCTGGCGAAGCCGGCCAGCACGTCGGACAGGCCGACCACGGTCACCGGGGTCAGGTCCGGGGCGCTGATCGTGACGCCGCCGGTCACTGTGTTGTCGGCGATCCGGCCGGGGTGAACGCCGTAGATGACGGGCTGGATGATGTTGAGGGGCATGCTTAGAACTCCCGAAGCGCCGGCCCGTGGGCCGGACGCCCCTCAACTGCGGGAGGGAGCGCGTGTTCGGCGCTGCGGTTCGGGACGTCCTAGGCCTTTAGGCGAGAGGGCGGCTTGCCTTCAGGACACCGTCCATTCGGCCGGGATCCCGGTGAGTGCGGGCCGGGGCGACTGCGCCTCCAGGCCCACGGCGAGCGCCTTCTCGAAGATCGCTTGCCGGTTTGACACGACGCTCCACCACGAGTCCTCGAAAGGCGTCGGGTTCGTGTCCACGTAAGGCGAACTGCCCCAAGCCTTCGTTATCGGATTGATGAACATGGGTCGCTTGAGCCGACTGGCGACGTAGTTTGTCCGGCGGAATAGCTCGATGTTCCCGCCGCCCCGGCGGTCGACGGCTCGGACCACGTCGATGATCGAGAGCGGTGCGAGGTCCCAGTCGACGCGGGCGAAGACGAGGTTCGCTGGGGTGTAGGGTGTCGACCTGATCAAGACGAGGTCGGCCTCGATCTTGTGCGCTGGCGCCCCCGCGACGCATGAGCCGTAGCGATCCTCGAAGGCGGTACGGAAATCATCCGTCCGGAGAGCCTTGTCGACGGGAAGCGTCGACAGATAGGCGAACCACTCCGCTTGCGACGTGGCGCATCCGGCTGCATCGGCCGCCAGAGTGTAGCGCACCGCCGTCAGTCCCGCCGGCGGCTCTGTCGCACGGGTTTCGTGGGCGGCGACCAGGACCTCCTGCGCATAGCCGGAAAGCAGCAAGGCGGTGCAGAACTCGTCGCAGTTGAGGGAAGGTCGGTAGACCGCGTGCAGGCGTACCAGCGCCACTGATTTCACCGGCTCCAGCCTGACGGCCGACGCTCTCTCCCCTGCGCGGATCGCCGCGACCTTCCGCTCGATCGCATGGTCGCCGATGCGTGGGGTCAGCCAGCCCGCGAGGAGGGTCATGCCGACGGCGACAACGACCACGGTGGCCCTTCCCCGTCCGGCGCGGGCCGCGCGTCCCAGCGTCACCCGCAGGACGATGTAGAGCAGAAGGAAGCCGCTGAAATAGACGAACACCGTCGGGATCGGGAGAAACGGGATCGCCACGAGCCCAATCAAGGGAACGACTAGGATGTGCGTGATCGACATCGCGACATAGCCGAGGCCGGCGAGGGCGAGCCAGGCCGCGCCCATGATCCTTTCCATAGAAGTCATGGAGAATTGCCCCGCCCGCACCGGCAGTATGTGGGTCCATTCGGCTCGGTCAAGCCGACCGCCGTTATGCGAGGCGGGTCAGTGAAGAGGCCTGGACGCAAGACGGCTCGTTTACGGCGTCCCGGCTTCGCCGTATGCCGAAGGCGGAGCGCTCGATCTTCAAGGCCCCCCAACAGCCGACTGGCCGCGCGTACATTGCCGCCCTGACCTTCCCCTTCCGCGATTGCAGCTTCGTCGTGAAGGTTCAGTGTCTCGAAATCGGCGTCACTGGCATGCGAGACGCGACCATCATGGCGATGCTTACGGCCAAGGGTGCGCTTTCCGCTGATCCTGAGCACTTCTCCGATTGGCTGAGCGATCCTTACGACACTGCCGAAAAGGGACCGCTGACGCGGAACCTGTCAGAGGATCGCAAGTACGACGAGATGTTTCCGGACCACCCCCTGAGCCGAGCGCGGCGAACGCTTGCTGAGTTGGAAGCGACGGTCCAATTGTCACCGGCTTTGCAGGCGGCGCCACCCTTCCGTTATCCCGCAGCTTAAGCCTGCAAACGCTGTGGCCGCCCTCGCGGTTGACTCCCCCGCGCCGCCCCGCCATAAGGCCCGCTTTCCCGCGCGGCTCCTGGCTTGCGCGCCGGAAATGTATGACGGGTGACGTGAGCGCCGCCGTTGAAATCGCGGTCCCATCGGGGGATCGCCGGCCCGCGTCGAGTGAAAGAGACGACTTATGTCGAAGCGTCATAACGCGAAGTACAAGCTCGACCGGGCGATGGGTGAAAACCTCTGGGGTCGCCCGAAGTCCCCGGTCAACCAGCGCTCCTACGGCCCGGGCCAGCACGGCCAGCGCCGCAAGTCGAAGGTCTCGGACTTCGGCCTGCAGCTGAAGGCCAAGCAGAAGCTGAAGGGCTACTACGGCAACATCACCGAGAAGCAGTTCGTCCGCACCTACGAGGAAGCGGCGCGCCGCAAGGGCAACACCTCGGAAAACCTGATCTCGCTGCTCGAGTCGCGCCTGGACGCGGTGGTCTACCGCGCCAAGTTCGTGCCGACCGTCTGGGCAGCCCGTCAGTTCGTCAACCACGGCCACGTGCTGGTGAACGGCAAGCGCGTCAACATCGCCTCCTACCGCGTGAAGGCCGGCGACGTCGTGGAAGTGCGTGAGCGTTCGCGCAACATGGCCCTGGTGCTGGAAGCCCTGCAGTCGGCCGAACGCGACATCCCGGACTACATCGAGCAAGGCGACCGCGGCTTCTCGGTCCGCTTCGTCCGCGCCCCGGAACTGGCCGAAGTGCCGTACCCGGTGAAGATGGAGCCGAACCTGGTCGTGGAATACTACGCGTCCTAATCGACGCCGTATCCGACCGACGGATCTGGAAAGGGCTCCCCTCGGGGAGCCCTTTCTTTTTGCGCCATTTCCGAGATTACGGCGCGATGGCCGCTGAAACCGGCGGCCACTTTCAGCTATCGCGCCGTCAGGCCTCGCTGGCGCTCTCCTCGAGGGTCGGATGCGCCAGCCGCCAGCCCGGCCAGTGCTGCGGAACTACGCGGGCGTACTGCACCGGCGGCCGAACCTCGTCGCCGAGTTTGGCGGCCGCGTGCAGGGCCCAGCGCGCGTCGTCCAGGAAGCCGCGGGCGACCGCGACCATGTCGGCCTGGCCGGAGGCGACGATCGCCGCCGCCTGGGCCGGCTCGACGATCATGCCGACCGCCATGGTCGGCAGGCCGGCCTCGCGCTTCACCTGCTCGGCGAAGCTGACCTGGTAGCCGGGCTCGGCGCCCGGGATCGGCGCGCGCGGCGCGACCCCGCCGCTGGTGACGTCCACGAAGTCGTAGCCCAGCGCCTTCAGCCCGGCGGCGAACACCACCGCCTCGTCCGGCGTGATCCCGCCCTCCATCCAGTCCGAACCGGTGATGCGCGCGCCCAGCGCCTTGCCGCGCGGGAAGGCCTCGCGCACGGCCGCGGCGACCTCCAGCGGGAAGCGCAGGCGGTTCTCCAGCGAGCCGCCGTAGCGGTCCTCGCGCTTGTTCGACAGGGGCGAGGCGAACTCGTGCAGCAGGTAGCCGTGGGCGGCGTGCAGCTCGACCGCGTCGAAGCCGGCGCGGTCGGCGCGCCGGGCCGCCTGGGCGAAGGCGTCGCGCACGCGCGCCAGGCCGGCCTCGTCCAGCGCTTCAGGCGTATGCCAGCCGTTGTCGAACGGCACGGCCGAGGGGGCGAAGGTCGTCCAGGCCCCCTCCTCCGGCGTCAGCGGCGCGCCATGGCGGTTCCAGGGCGCGTTGGTCGAGGCCTTGCGCCCGGCGTGGGCGATCTGGACGCCGATCGGGGTGTCGCAATAGGTGCGGACGCCGGCCAGCAGCTTGGCGAAGGCCTCCTCCTGCGCGTCGTTCCACAGGCCGGTGTCGCCGGGCGAGATGCGCCCGGCCGCCTCCACGCCCGTCGCCTCCACGATCACCAGGCCGGGGCCGCCGACGGCCAGCGAGCCCAGATGCATGGCGTGCCAGGGCTGGGGCACGCCGTCGACGGCGCTGTACTGGCACATGGGAGCGACGACGACCCGGTTGGGCAGGGTCAGGCCGCCCAGCTGGATCGGGGAGAACAGACGCGTCATTGAAACAACCTGTGTTGCGGATCCGGCTGAACAGCTAAGTTCTCCGCCGCCGGTTTCAACCCGCGCGTCCGAACCCGCCCGTCTTGCCGATTGTTCACGTGCGGTTCAGCCCGAAACGGCGCAGGTAGCCCCGTCATCAAGAACGGGGATCTCCAACCCTATGAACGTGAAGTCTCTCGCCGTCGTCGCCGCCCTGGCCGTAACGCCCGCCCTGTCCGGCTGCGTGATCGTGGCCGCCGACACCGACACGGACGTGCGCGTCACCACGCCGGCCTCGTCCCGCTTTGAATCGATCTACGGCGCACAGTTCGACGAGCGCGGCTTCTCCGCCCGCCTGAACTCCAACGGCTGCACCAACAAGGAAAACGTCGAAGCGCGCGTCGACCGCTCGGGCCCGCGCCCGAAGATCGCCGTGGTCCGCCTGAAGCCCGACAACTGCCGCGCCTTCATGCGCGAAGGCGTGTGGCTGACCTGGAGCCTGGAGGAGCTGGGCCTCTCCAAGGAGCAGGTGGTCGAGGTGCAGAACAGCTTCATGCCGTGGTGACATGAGCTCCCCTTCTCCCCTTGCGGGAGAAGGTGGCCGGCGGAGCCGGCCGGATGAGGGGTGTCGGCGCCGGGGCGTCAGGATGAGGGGCGTGGTCGCGTCAGACGGTTCGAGCGCCGCGCAGGCACCCCTCATCCGACGCGCTCCGCGCGCCACTCCCGCAAGGGGAGAAGGAAAAAGCGGTTTACTCCGCCGCCTGGGCGAAGGGCTCCAGCATGACGTCGGGGATGCGCACCGGACGCATGGTCTGGGCGTCCACCAGGCACCACTCGGTGCGGCCCTGGGCGGCGATCCCGTTCGGGCCCTCGATCAGCACGAAGCGGTCGAAGCGCGGGCCCTTCGGCTCGCCCACCCAGGTCACGGCCCGGGCGGCGTCGCCGGGCATCAGCGGGCGGCGGTAGTCGATCTCGTGGCGTAGCGCCACCCACGACCACCTGGCCCGCTCGTCGGCCGGGAACAGCGAATTCCAGTGCGCCGTGCCGACGTCCTGCAGCCAGCCGACATAGACCACGTTGTTGACGTGGCCGTTGTCGTCGATGTGCTCGGGGCGGATCTCGAGCGGAAGCGTGAAGACCTTCCGGTCGGCCGGCGGCTGGAAGGCGTTCCTCACGCCGCCGACACGCCCTTTTCGGTGAAGAACGGCGCCAGCTCGCCCGACTGGAACATCTCGCGCACGATGTCCGAGCCGCCGACGAACTCGCCCTTCACGTAGAGCTGCGGGATGGTCGGCCAGTCGGAGTAGGACTTGATGCCGTTGCGCAGGTCTTCGTCCTGCAGCACGTCCACGCCCACGAAGCCGACGCCCAGGTGGTCGAGGATCTGCACCACCACCGAGGAGAAGCCGCAGCGCGGCTGGTCGGGCGTGCCCTTCATGAACAGGACGACGTCGTTCTGGCCGACGGTGTCGGCGATGAAGGCGTGGACGGGATCGGCGGCGGCGGCTTCGGTCACGGGGATACCCCTTAAGAATCTCGAGCCTGAGCTAGGGGCCTGATCCCGCCGGGTCAAGACGACGAATGGTCCGGCCCGAAGCGGGCCATCTCGATCTGGGCCGGCAGGCCCGACGGCAGGTCGCGATCCGGCACCGCGCCCAACGAGGCCAGGCGGGCCGCGTCGCCCGCCGAAACCATGCAGCTGGCCACCGCCGGCTCGGTCAGGGCGTAGGCCAGGCAGATCTCCTCCGCGGTCCAGCCCTTGGTCTGGTGCAGGAAGGCGTAGGTGCCCATGCCCTGCAGCGGGCTGTTGGCCGGGGCCGCCGGCGCAGGCTTGGCGCCGCCGAACAGGAAGCCGCGGCGCGCCGGCTGCGGCTGGGTCATGGCCTCCACCTTCTTCGGGCTGGAGAGCTCGGCCGGATACCAGTCGTAGGCCAGCACGCCCATGTCCAGGCCGACCGCGGCCTTCAGGCGGTTGCGCTCCTTCCAGCCCGAGCGCAGGTGGTAGGGCGTCGCCAGCACGTCGAAGGCGCCGGTCGAGACGTAGGCCTCCATGGCGTCGTTGTCGCCGGCCACGCCCAGCAGGCGCACCTTGCCGACCGAACGCAGGGCCTTCAGCGCCGAAAGCGCGCGTTGCGGAAACTCGTCGGCGCTGGGGTTGTCCAGCATGACCAGGTCGATCTGCTCGAGGCTGGAGGTCTCCAGCGCGTGGTCGACCGCCGCGCTCAGCGCCTCGCCCGAGAAGTCGCGCGTGGTCCTGCGGCCGTCGGCGACCACGCCCAGGCGCTGGGACACGAACACCAGGTTGCGGTCCACGACCTGCAGGGCCTCGCCGACGATGGCCGGCAGGTCCGGATCGGCGCTGGCCATGTGGAAGCTGTTGATGCCCTGCTCGAGCGCCGCATAGATCAGCTCGCGGCAGACCTGCGGCCCGCGCATGGTCGCTTCGTCGGTGAGGGCCAGGGTGATGGCCGACAGGGTCATGCCCGACCGGCCGAACTGACGGTAGCGCACGCGCTTTCAGTCCTCTCTGGGCGCGCTGGTCTCCAGCGCGAGGGCATGCAGTTCGCCGCCCATTTTGCCTTTGAGGGCCGCGTAGACCATCTGGTGCTGCTTCACGCGCGGCACGCCGGCGAAGGCCTTGGAGGTGATCTTCGCACGATAGTGGTCGCCGTCGCCGGCCAGGTCCTGGATGACGATGTCCGCGTCGGGGAACGCCTCGCGGATATGCGCCTTCAGATCGTCCTGCGACATGGGCATGGGCGGGTCCTCTCTGGGATGGTGAATGGCGGATTCCGGTTAACATCCGCCTACGGCGGCCGGGCTCCGGCCACCTAGCGTATCAGCCTCGTTCCGTCATCCCGACGTAGCGCCACGCTTATCCGGGACGACGAGCGGAAGGGTTAATCCCGGCTCTTCGGCAGGAAGCCGCAAATGGTCCAGCCGATGCCGAAGGCGAAGGCGTAGAGACCCAGCGCAAACCCGATCCGGTCGCCGCTGACGTCCTCGGAATCGAAGCCGACGGAGGTCCCGTCCAGCGCCCACGCGCCCATGGCCACCCAGTAGAGGATGGTCAGGAAGATGAAGAGGCGCTTCATACCGCGGCCCATGGCTCGCGCTCCGGCAACGATCGGCGCGGCCGGAGCCTGCGCCGCAAACGGACGAAGTTGCGCCTCTTCAAACTCACGGCCGCCGTGCGAGTTGCTTCGCGCCCCGCCGCGTCGGTTCACCCCTGCGGTTTCTGTGCCTCCTTGGCCGCCGCCAGTTTGGCCAGCACCCGGCCGCGCCCGCGGCTGAGCGCGGTGACCACGCCGCGGAAGGTGCGCACCTCCTGGTCGGAGAACCGGGCCCGCGACAGGGCCACGCGCAGGTTGCGCACCATCGAGGGGCGCTTCTCCGGCGGATGGAAGAAGCCGGCCTCGTCCAGCTCGTGCTCCAGCTGCTCGTACAGGCCGATCATCATCGCCTGGTCGGCCGGCGGCGGGCCTTCACGGAAGCGCGGCGGCGGGGCGTCCAGCACCCGCGTGCGCCACTCGTAGGCGTTCACCGCCACCGCCTGGGCCAGGTTCAGCGAGTGGAACTTCGGGTCGATCGGAATGGTGACGATGCCCTGCGACAGGGCGATGTCGTGGGTCTCCAGCCCGGCCCGCTCGCCGCCGAACAGCAGGCCCACGCCCAGGCCCTCGGCGCTGGCGTCGTACAGGTTCGCGGCCGCCTCGCGCGGCGTGATCACCGGCAGCTGGGTTTCGCGCGGGCGCGCGGTGGTGGCGTAGAGCAGCCGCAGGTCGGCGATCGCGTCCTCGATCCGCTCGAACACCTTGGCCCCGTCCAGCGGCCAGTTGGCGCCCGACGCCGAGGCCCAGGCCCGCTCCTGGGGCCAGCCGTCGCGCGGGCGCACCAGGCGCAGGTCGCTGAGGCCGAAGTTGGCCATCACCCGCGCCACCGCACCGATGTTTTCGGCCAGTTGGGGTTCGTTGAGGATCACGCAGGGCGGAACGAGCTCGGTCATGGGCGAGGCGTTTACGCCGCTCCGCCCCGGCCGTCACCGGAGAACCGGCGCCGGCGCTCTGCGGGTGGACCGCGGCCGTGCTTTGCGGGAACCTCGTTCGACCGCCCGCATCCAATCGGCGCCGCAGGAGATCCGACATGGCCGAGACCACCGCGCCGCAGGGACCGGACCTGAGCCAGGGCGTCCTGCTCGCCGACGTGCCGGAGACCGGCGTGCTGGCCGGCCGGGTCGGCGACCAGTCGGTGCTGGTCTCGCGGGTGGACGGAAAGCTGCACGCGGTCAGCGGCAGCTGCACTCACTACGGCGGGCCGCTGGCCGAGGGGCTGGCGGTCGGGCGCACGGTGCGCTGCCCCTGGCACCACGCCTGTTTCGACCTGGCCACGGGCGAGGCGCTGGCCGCCCCGGCCTTCTCCCGGCTGGACCGCTGGAAGGTGGAGACCTCGGGCGACCGGCTGTTCGTGCGCGAGAAGCTGACCGACACGCCGCGGAAGCCCAGCCTGCCCTGGCGCTGGAACCGGCCCGACAAGATCGTCATCGTCGGCGGCGGCGCCGCCGGCTTCGCCGCGGCCGAGCGGCTGCGCCGGCTGGGCTATGAGGGGCGGCTGACCATGTTCAGCGCCGACGCCGACGCGCCCTACGACCGGCCCAACCTGTCCAAGGACTATCTGGCGGGGACCGCGCCGGAAGAGTGGATCCCGCTGCGCGACGACGCCTTCTATCGCGACAACGCTGTCGACCTGCGGCTGGGCGCCGAGGTGGTCGAGCTGTCGCCGGGCAAGCGCCGCCTGAAGGACGCCAAAGGCGAACACCACGCCTACGACGCCCTGCTGCTGGCGACCGGGGCCGAGCCTGTGCGGCTGCCCCTGCCCGGCTTCGATGCGCCCAACGTCTTCACCCTGCGTTCGCTGGCCGACAGCCGCGCGATCATCGCCGCGGCCGCCCCTGGCGCGCGCGTGGCCGTGATCGGGGCCAGCTTCATCGGCCTGGAGGTCGCCGCCAGCCTGCGCGCGCGGGGCCTGGAGGTGCACGTGGTCGCCCCCGACGAGGTCCCCATGCAGAAGGTGCTGGGCCGCGAGGTCGGCGAATTCGTCCGTACACTGCATGAAGCCGAAGGCGTGGTCTTCCACCTGGGCCGCGGCGTCGAGGCGTTCGCCGGCGGGATCCTCAAGCTGACCGGCGGCGAGCAGCTGGCGGCCGACTTCGTGGTGCTGGGCGTCGGCGTGCGTCCGCGCGTCAAGCTGGCCGAGCAGGCCGGCCTGAAGGTCGAGAACGGCGTGCTGGTCGACGAGGCCTTCCGCACCAGCGCGGCCGGCGTCTGGGCCGCCGGCGACATCGCCAGCTATCCGGAGCCGGTCTCCGGCGGCCGCGCTCGCGTCGAGCACTGGGTCGCCGCCGAGCGCCAGGGCCAGGTCGCCGCCGCGTCCATGCTGGGGCTGGACGCGCCCGCCGCCGGGCCGCCGTTCTTCTGGAGCCACCACTACGGCCTGGAGATCCGCTACGTCGGCTACGCCCCGGGCTGGGACGCGGCCGAGGTCGAGGGATCGCTGGCCGCGCACGACGCCCTGATCCGCTACCGCAAGGACGGCCGGGTGCTGGCCGTCGCCACGCTCGGGCGCGACCGCGCCTCCCTGGCCCAGGCCGCGGCCTGGGAGGGTTGCGCGGTCCCCGCCTAGGGCCGGCTCAGCTCAGGGGCAGCGGTAGATCGTGCGCCCGTAGCTGTCGACGACCGCCACGCAGCCCGGCGAGTAGACCGCCGCGGCCGCGACCGGGGCGGCGTAGACGGGCGCGGTCACCGCCGCCGTCGCGGCCACCGTGCGCCGGGT
>NZ_JAAIVC010000071.1 GCF_010975005.1 Caulobacter sp. 17J65-9
GGCCTCGGCCGGCAGGGCGGCGTTGGCCAGGCCCCAGGCGGCGGCGGTGGTGCCGTCCACCGCGCGGCCCAGGGCGAACATCTCGTAGGCGCGCACGTGGCCGATGCGGGCCGGCAGCAGCACGCTGGAGGCCGCTTCGGGCACCAGCGCCAGGTTCACGAACGGCACGGTCAGCTTGGCGTCCTCGGCGACATAGACCAGGTCGCAGTGCAGCAGGGCCGTCGTGCCGATGCCGACCGCCACGCCCCGCACCGCCGCCACCACCGGCTTGTCCAGATGGGCCAGGGCGCGCAGCACCCTGAACACCGCCATCTCGCCAGCCGGACGGCCGCTCATGGCGATCATGGCGAAGTCGCCGATATCGTTGCCGGCGCTGAACGCCTCGCCCTCGGCGCGCAGCAGCACCACCCGCACGGCCGGATCGGCCTGCGCCGCTTCCAGCGCCTCGGCGACGGTCACGTACATGGCGTCGGTGATGGCGTTCTTCTTGTCCGGCCGGTTCAGGGCGATGGTCAGGACGCCGCCTTCGAGGCCGGTCAACACCTGGTCGGTCATCGGGTCAGTTCCTTCATGCGGCGCGCCACCAGAGCACGCCGTTTTCGTCGAGCTCGCGGACCGCGCGGCCGCGTCGCTCCAGGCAATTCAGGTGCGCCACGCTCTCGCCGGTCGCCATGCCCAGCATGTCGTCGCCGATGGCGCGGGCGAACAGGGCGCCGAACACGTCGGTGGCCCGCTTCGGCTCCTTCAGCATCCGCTGCAGCCGTTCCAGCGAGCGCTCGTGGCCGCGCGTCAGGCCGTCGAGGCGGTCGTGCAGGCCGCGGAACGGATCGCCGTGCGAGGGCAGGACCAGGGCGTCGGCGGGGATCTCGCGCTTCAGCTTGGCCAGGGAGGCCAGCCAGTCGGACAGAGGATCGGCCTCGGGCTCGGTCGGCCAGACCGAGACGTTGGACGAGATCTTCGGCAGCACCTGGTCGCCCGAGATCAGCACGCCGTCCTCGGCCCGCCACAGGCAGGCGTGCTCGGGCGAATGGCCGTCGCCGACGACGATCCGCCAGGCGCGCCCGTCGATGTCGACCTGGTCGCCGTCCTCGATCCGCCGATAGCCGTCCGGCAGGGGATGCACGCCCTTGCCGAAGCCGCCGAAGCGGGTGCGGTAGCCTTCGAGCTGATCGTCGCTCCAGCCGCAGGCGCGGTAGAAGCGGACGCCCTCCTCCGGCGCCTCGCGGCCGGTGTCGGCCACCAGCACCCGGCAGATCATGTATTCCAGCCGCGTCATCCACAGCCGGCAATCGAACTTCTTGGTCAGCCAGCCGGCCAGGCCGACGTGGTCGGGGTGCATGTGGGTGCAGAGCACCCGCGCGACCGGCCGGCCCTGCAGCGGTCCCGCCAGAGCGGCGCGCCAGGCGTCCTTGCAGGCGGACGAGGCGACGCCGGTGTCGACCACCGTCCAGCCCTCGCCGTCGCGCAGCGCCCAGACGTTGATGTGGTCCAGCGCGAACGGCAGCGGCAGGCGCAGCCACAGCACGCCGTCGGCGACTTCGATCGCCTCGCCCGGCTCCGGGCGTTGGTCGAAGGGATAGATCAGGCTGGGACGACGGGGGGCCGCGTCCGCGTGCGCCTCGTCAGGGAGGCCGTCGCGCACCAGCGCGTCTCCTTTGAAAACGGTACGGCCCGCAATCTGGTCCGAAACCGTCCCCCCGTCAAAGGCCGTTTGGGCGCCCCCCGCGCGCGAAGAGAAAGACCTTGACCCGTCCAACGTACGCGGCGATGGGGTCGAAGTGGTATTGTTCTGGGAGGAACACCTATGAGGCGTCTGGGCCTAACCCTCGCCGCCGTCGCGTCGCTCGGCCTGGCCGTCTCGGCCGCCTACGCGGAAGCCGACAAGTCGCGTGACGACCGCTCGATCGGCGCGCGCACCAGCGGGCGCGAGGTCACCCGCGAAGAGACCGGCAACGAAAGCAACCGCCAGGGCAAGATCGACGACAAGAAGGCCACCGAGCGCGGCATGGCCGAAGCGCCGGCCGTGGCCCAGGCCGCCGGCGTCGCCTGCACCATCGCCGACGCCCGCTACACCGGCAGCGGCAAGTCGGGGAACGTCAACGTCCAGACCTACGAGATCTCGTGCCAGGACGGCCCGGGCTACGTGCTGCTGTCCAAGCCGGACAAATCGGCGGACGCCATCGAATGTCTGGCCGCCAAAGCTTCGGCCGACGAAGCGACCGCCAAGGGCCAGAAGCCCGGCCTGCTCTGCACCATGGCGGCCAACGCCGACCCGAAGGCCCGCCTGCAATCGATCGCCCAGAAGGCCGGCGCCCGCTGCACCGTGACCGACGCGGCCTGGATCGGCTTCAGCGCCTCGACCGGCATGAACCGCTACGAAGTCGGCTGCTCCGAGGGCATCGGCTACATCGTCGACCTGCCGAAGGCCGCGGGCCAGGTGAAGACCACCGACTGCCTGGTGGCCTCCGCCGGCGGCTATCAGTGCAAGTTCACGCCGAAGTCGGCGATCGTCGCCCACATCGGCGCGCTGGCGGCCAAGACCGGCCGTCCCTGCCAGGTGTCCGACGCCCGTCTGCTGGGCGCCACCTCGCGCGGCACCAACTACTATGAAGTCGCCTGCACCGGCGCCTCGGGCTTCGTGTTCGAGACCGACGCGGCGGGCAAGATCGGCAAGCCGATCGACTGCATCGAGGCCTCCGGCATCGGCGGCGGCTGCAAGCTGACCGACGTCGCGGCGATCCAATCCTCCAAGGAAAACGAATACGCCAAGCAACTGACCGCCGCCGGCGTCAGCTGCAACGTCGAAAACTTCCGCTTCATCGGCCGCGAGGGCAACACCCAGCGCGAAGTCGTCGAGTTCGTCTGCGCCGGCAAGCCGATGGGCCTGGTCGGCTTCTTCCCGGCCTCGGGCAAGGCGTCGGCCATCGACTGCCTGCGCGCCGAAAGCCGCGCTCTGAAGTGCCAGCTGACCCCGCGCGCCTCGATCATGAACAACCTGACCTCGGCCATGACCGCCGGCGGCAAGGCCTGCACCGTGGTCAACTACCAGGTGCTCGGCCCGTCCGTGGGCGACGGCGAAGTGCTCGAAGTCGCCTGCGGCGGCGGCGAGAAGAAGGGCTTCATCATCGACCTGCCGGTCGACCGGGTTAAGCCGGCCCAGGCGCTGACCTGCCAGCAGTCGGCCTCGCGCGGCGGCGACAAATGCGCCCTGCCCGAGAACGTCTGACCGACGCCTCAGGCTGAAACGAAAGAGGCCCGCCGGAGCGATCCGGCGGGCCTTTTTCTTTTTGAAGATCTCCCCCCGAGCGGAGCGCTGGGGGGAGCAGGCGGCGCAAGCCGCCGTGGGGGGCTCCAGCGGAGTGGGAGGGTACCGCCGCACACCCCGTGCATCGGTCGAAGTTGGCGTCGTGGAGTGGAGACCGGGCGCTCCGCTGGAGCCCCCCACCGCCGCCCTAACGGGCGTCGGCTCCCCCCAATGGGGGGAGATCTTTACAGCGTCTCCTGGAAGCGCACCGGCTCGCCCAGGTGCGGGGCGATCACCTCGTCGTCGCGCATGACCGCGCGGCCGCGCACGATGGTGGCGGTCGGCCAGCCGGTGACCTCCATGCCGTCGAACGGGGTCCAGCCCGAGCGCGTGGCCATGTCGGCGTGGCGCAGGGTGCGCTTCGCCTTCAGGTCGACGATGGTCAGGTCGGCGTCCCAGCCCTCGGCCATGCGGCCCTTGCCGGCGATGTTGAACACCCGCTGCGCGCCGGCCGAGGTCAGGTCGACGAACCGCTCCAGGGTCAGCCGGCCTTCGGCGACGTGGTTCAGCATGACCGGCACCAGGGTCTGCACGCCCGGCATGCCCGAGGGCGAGGCCGGATAGGGCCGCGCCTTCTCTTCCAGCGTGTGCGGCGCGTGGTCGGAGCCCAGCACGTCGGCCACGCCCTGCTGGACGCCCCACCACAGGCCGGCCTGGTGCTCGGCGCTGCGGATCGGCGGATTCATCTGGGCCAGGGCCTTCAGCCGCTCGTAGGCTTCGGGCGCGGTCAGGGTCAGGTGCTGGGGCGTGACCTCGACGGTGGCGAGATCCTTGTGCGCGGCCAGGAAGGCGATCTCCTCGGCCGTGGTGACGTGCAGCACGTGGATGCGCTTGCCCAGCTCGCGGGCGATGCGCACCAGCCGCTCGGTCGACTGCATGGCGGCGCGCGCGTCGCGCACCTCCGGGTGGCTGGTCCAGTCGCCGGTGCGAGCCAGCGACCGGCGCTCGGCCAGCCGGTACTCGTCCTCGGAGTGGAAGGTGGCGCGGCGGTTCACGTGCTTCAGCACGTCGGCCACGCCCGCGTCGTCCTGCACCAGGAGGGTGCCGGTCGAGGCGCCCATGAACACCTTCACGCCGCAGCAGCCCGGCAGGCGCTCCAACTCGCCGAGATAGGCCGCGTTCTCGTGGGTGCCGCCCATGTAGAAGGCGTGGTCGGTGTGCATCCGGCCCTTCGCCCGGGCCAGCTTGTCGGCCAGGGTGTCGGCGTCGGTGGTGTTGGGCTCGGTGTTCGGCATTTCGAACACGGTGGTGACCCCGCCCAGCACGGCGGCGCGCGAGCCGGTCTCCAGGTCTTCCTTCCACTCGAGCCCGGGCTCGCGGAAGTGAACCTGGGTGTCGATCACGCCGGGCAGGACGGTCAGGCCGGCGGCGTCGATGGTCTCGCCGGCCGAGGCCTGGGCCAGGTCGCCCACGAAGGCGATCTTACCGTCGCGCACGCCGACGTCGGCGATCCCGCGGCCGGCGTGGTTCACCACCTCGCCGCCACGGACGATCAGATCAAACGGCTTCTGCAACTTCACTCTCCGTCTGGGCGTGCAGCGTAACCGCCGCGTCGACCACCGGATCCGCCCTCAGGTCGTACATGTGATTGATGGCCTGGTTCAGGCCCGGGTCGACGGCCCGGAACTCCTGCAACCGCTTCGGACCGCGGATCGTTCGCGCGTCCGCACCCCAGGGGCCCTCGATGGCCTCGTCGGACGGGCCGAAGGCGGCCAGGGTCGGCACGCCGGCCGCCGCGGCCAGATGGGTCCACAGCGAGTCGTTGCCGACGTACAGGCGCGCCCGCTTCAGGGCGGCGCAGGTCTGCAGCAGGTCGAGCTTGCCTTGCGTCTCGATCACCCGGTCGCGCTGGACGGCGAAGCGGATGGTGTGGGCGGCGTCGCGGTCGGCGTCGGCCCCCACGATCATCAGCCGGCCCTCCGGCATCGGACCGTCGGCGCCCAGCAGCGCGGTGGCCACCTTGGTGAAGCGCTCGGCCGGCCAGGTCTTGCCGACCCAGTCCGCGCCGGGCCCGATGGCCAGGATCGGCCCGTCGCGCTTGATCAGGGCGTCGGCGGCGGCTTCGGTCTTGCCGCCGGTGAACAGGAAGGGCGCGGGCGGATCGTCATCCAGCTGCAGCACGCGGGCGGCCTGCAGCACCTTGTGCAGCGGCTCGGCCTCGGCGTCGAGCGGCGCGCGCACCGCGCGCTTCTTGCGGCTCAGCCAGTCCGAAAGCTTGGAGCCGCGCAGGTCGACCACCAGGCCCCAGCGGCGCAGGCGCAAGGACGCCCACAGCTTCAGCCAGGCGCCGCGGCTGTCGCCCTGCACCACGTGCAGCGCCTCCAGCCCGGGCACGTCGCGGTAGAGCGGCGCCGTCTCGGGCCCGCCGACCACAGTAAAGGCCGCGTTGGGGATCTCGTCGTGCAGGCGTTTGAGCACGCCAGACGACAGGATCGAGTCCTCGACCCGCGCCTCGGTCACGTAGAGAATCGGAAAACGTCCCGCCATCAGCGCGGTTATAGCGGGTTGACGCGCAGACGACTAAATGGCGACGCATGACCGTCTCGCTCGCCCGCCTCGACAGCCGCGCCCTGCTGCGCGTGACCGGCCCCGATCGGGCCAGTTTCCTTCAGGGTCTGCTGACCAACGACGTCGAAAGCCTGGCCCCGGGCGAGGCCCGGTTCGCCGCGCTTTTGACCCCGCAGGGCAAGTTCCTGTTCGACCTTTTCGTCATCGCCGAGCCCGACGCCCTGCTGCTGGACGTGCAGGCCGAGCGCCGCGCCGACCTGGCCCGGCGGCTGGCCATGTACAAGCTGCGCGCCAAGGCGGAGATCGCCGAAGACGACCGGGCGGTGTTCGCGCTCTGGGGCCAGCCCGCGCCGGAGGGCGACGCGCTCTGGGTCGCCGATGCGCGACTTCCGGCGCTCGGCCTGCGGGGCTACGGCGCGGCCGACCCGACCGCCGCCGAAGACGCCTACGAAGCCCACCGCCTCGCGCTGGGCGTGCCCGACCCGGCGCGCGACTGCCTGGCCGACAAGACCTTCCCGATCGAGGCTGACTTCGACCTGCTGCACGGCGTCGACTTCAAGAAGGGCTGCTTCGTCGGCCAGGAGACGACCTCGCGCATGAAGCGGCGCGGCCAGATCAAGAACCGCATGCTGCCGATCGCCTTCGAGGGCCCCGCCCCCGCCTTCGGGGCCGAGGTGCTGGCCGGGAGCCTGCGCGCCGGCGAGGTGCTGTCGGGCCGCGACGGCCGGGCCATGGCCCTGGTGCGGCTGGACCGGATCGACGGGGTCGAGCTGACGGTCGACGGGCGGCCGGTCCGGATCGAGCGGCCGGCGTGGTTCCCCGACGTGGAACCCCTTTAATTACAACGATCCCGAGGTTAAGCTCCGCTCGAGTCTCGGGGGGAGTCACATGCGCATCGATCGTCGCGGCCTTATCGCCGGCGCGGCGGGCCTGGCCGCGATGGCCCGGCCGCTCGACGCGTTGGCCGCGCGCAAGCCGCGCGAAGACCGCCCGGCCGGCATCGACGCCTATCTCGACCGCCTGCAGACCTTCGGCTTCTCCGGCGCCCTGTTCACCGTCGAAAACGGCCGCGCGGCCTTCCATCGCGAGCTGGGCTGGGCCGACAAGCGCCTGGGCGTCCGCTTCTCGCGCTACACGCCGTTCAACATCGCCTCGATCACCAAGACCTTCACCGCCGCCGCCGTCATGCGCCTGGTCGAGGAAGGCGTGGTCGCGCTGAACGACCCGCTGCGCCGGTTCTTCCCCGACGCCCCCGAAGACAAGGCGGCGATCACGCTGGCCCAGTTGCTGTCGCACAGCTCCGGCCTGGAGCGGCAGATCCTGCGCGGCAAGGATCCGCTGACCCGCGAGGAAGCGACGGCGAAGATCCTGGGCTCGAAGCTCAGCGCCGCGCCGGGCGAACGGTTCAACTACTCCAACGAAGGCTTCCGCCTGCTGGCCGCCGTGGTCGAGGTCGCGTCCAAGCGCAGCTTCCGCGCCATCGTGGACGAGGAGATCTTCACCCCGGCCGGCATGGCCAATTCCGGCTTCGCCCCGGACTACCGCACCCGCGCCACGATCGCGCGCGGCTGCAACGAGTGGAAGGCGCTGGCCAGCTTCCGCGAGGCGCAGAACCCGGGCTGGTACGAAGGCGCGGGCAACATCGTCTCGACCGCGGTCGACATGGAGCGCTACGTCACGGCGCTGGAGGCCGGCGCCATCGTGCGTCCCGACAGCCTGGCCCAGATGTTCGCCCCGCATTCGCCGCCGACCGGCATGGGCGGCGTCGAGGGCTACGGCTACGGCTGGTATTCCGCCAAGCCCGAGACCAGCCCGCCCTTCGTCTTCCACGGCGGCGACAACCCCGGCTACCACAGCGAGCTGCGCTGGTATCCGTCGACACGGCGCTGGGCGTTCGTGGTCACGACGCGGGAAGCCTACGACGACTCCGGCGCCGGCGTGGCGACCTACAAGAGCGGGGTCGTCCGCGACGTCGTGCGCTACCGCGAGGACATTCCCGTCGACGCGCCGCCCGAAGTCACCGCGGTCCGCCGGGATGTCGAGCGCCGGCTCGCCGGCCGCTGGGTCGCCGGCGACGGCGTGATCGAGTTCAAGCGCCTGGATCCGAACGACCAGCACCTCACCGTCATCGCCACCGGCCAGCCGGCCGCCGACGCCCTGGTCGGGGCCGACGAAGAGATGGAAAGGCGCCTCGCCGCCGCCAACGCGCGCACCCTGCGCCTGGCCGAGGCGATCGCCCGCGAGGACGCGGACGGCCTGAAGCCCCTGCTCGGCGACCTCGGCTTCTTCATCAAGGGATGGCTGGCCGACTTCGCCGCATGGCGCGAGGCGTCCGGCGCGTTCCAGGGCCTGGGCCGGCCCACCTCGCGGCCGACCCCGTACGGGACCGACCAGATCCGCACCCACCTGCCCTTCCGGTTCGAGAAGGCCGAGGTCGTGCTGGAGTTCACCTGGAACGGCGAAGAGCTCTACGAGACCATCTCGGAGACCGGCGCGCCGTCTTCGGTGGTGCTGCCGATGGCCACGGCCGGCGAGCAGACCTACGTGACCTACGACTTCGTCACCCGCCGCATCGTCGGCGTGCGGATCGACAGCCGTGATTCCATCGTGGTCGGCTCGACCCGGTTCCAGCTCCAGGCCTAAGGGCAGAAGGCTTCCCGGCCGGGCGTTTCCGCCAGGGTGACGAACAGGGCGCGCGTGGGCTGATTGTCGTCCGCCGTCCCGCTAATCAGCACGATGAACGATCGGTCCCCCGGCGCGGAGCAGTAGGCGTCCCGGAAGGCGAAATCCCGCGGCGGCGGCGCCTGCACAGGCGTGTAACCCCGGTCGCCGAAAAGCTTTGAAAGCTCGGCACGGATCGCGCTGGGCCGCAGGGCGGCGGGAAGCTCGTCAGGCGGCGACGCCACCATCTTGACCACGCAGCTCCGCCGGTCCCCGTCGCGCCGGTCGATCGTGACCAGGCGATCAGATGCTGTTCCAGCATTCGGGGCGGGAGCGCGATCGACCACGAAGGGAAGGCACTCGTGCGAAATCGCCTCGCCGACCGCAGACGGCGCGGCCGCCGACGCCGCGCCCCCTGTCGTCAACGCCAGCGCCAAACCGACAACCAGACCGCGCATTCGAGCCTCCCCCAGCCTCGACGACGACTGTGTCCCGAGTGCGTTTCGAACTCAACGCCCACCGATGTTCATGGTAGGTTCTCGCCCGACCCGACTCCGGGTAAGCGTCGCGTCATGACCGCTCCCTGCCGCTGTCCCTGGCCCAAGGACGACCCGCTCTACTGCGCCTACCACGACGAGGAGTGGGGCGTGCCCGAGTACGACTCCCGCGCCCTGTGGGAGAAGCTGGTGCTGGACGGGTTCCAGGCCGGGCTGTCGTGGATCACCATCCTGAGAAAGCGCGACGCCTTCCGCCGCGCCTTCGCCGACTTCGATCCCGAAGTGGTCGCCCGCTACGGCGAGGACGACGTGCAGCGGCTGCTGGGAGACGCAGGCATCATCCGCTCGCGGGCCAAGATCGAGGCGGCGATCAAGGGCGCGCGGGTGTTTCTCGACATGCGCGAGAAGGGCCAGGAGTTCGGCCCGTGGATGTGGTCGTTCGTCGACGGACGCCCGCTTCAGAACGCCTGGGACGCCATGTCCCAGGTGCCGACCCAGACCCCGCTTTCGGTCGACGTGTCCAAGGCGCTGCGGGCGAAAGGCTTCAATTTCGTGGGCCCGGTGATTGTCTACGCCTGGATGGAGGCGACCGGCCTGGTCAACGACCACCTGACGACCTGCTTCCGTCACGGCGAGGTCCGTCGTATGGCCGGGCTCGATGAAGTCGCCTAAGTCCCCCGGTAAGCCCGCTCGCCGTCCGGCCCCGCGCCTCGGTCCGAACCTGACGCTCGAAGCCCTGTGCGAGGGCGTCGTGTGCGGCGTCGACGAGGCCGGTCGCGGCCCGTGGGCGGGACCGGTCTGCGCGGCGGCGGTGATCCTGCCGGCCGACGGCGGCCCCCAGGGGATCGACGACTCCAAGAAGCTGAACGCCAGGCAGCGCGAGACGATGGAAGGCGAGATCAAGGCCAAGGCCCTGGCCTGGGCGGTGGCCTTCGCCACTGTCGAAGAGATCGCCGAACTCAACATCCTGCACGCAACCGGCCTGGCCATGCGCCGGGCCGTCGAGGCCCTGAGCGTCACGCCCGTCATCGCCCTGGTCGACGGCAACTACCGCTTCCCCCTGCCCTGCGAAGTGCGCCCGGTGGTCGGCGGCGACGCCCTGTCCCTTTCGATCGCGGCGGCCTCGATCCTGGCCAAGACCGCCCGCGACCGGCTGATGGTCGAGGCCGACAGCCTCTATCCCGGCTACGGCTTCGCTTCGAACAAGGGCTACAACGCCAAGATCCACACCGACGGCCTGCGCCGGCTGGGGCCGTCGCCGATCCATCGGATGGCCTGGGCCCCGGTGAAGGCGGCCCTGGCGGGCGAGCTATTCGAGTTCGAGGACGAGACCGTCGACTAGAGCTTGAGCGCGACGGGCTGCTCTAGAGATGCAGCCAGGCGCCGGCGAGCATGCCGACGAAGGCCCAGAACACCGTGCCGATCATGGCCACCGCGGTGTCGGACAGTTCGACGTAGTCGTCTTGAGGGATCGCCCGGGCTCGAGCCTGGGCGCGCGGGACGCTGCGAATGCGATCGTTGTCGTTGCATGCGGCCGGACGAATGGAAACGGCCATCACGGGTACTCCACACACGCCAGTCACTGTTGACGTAACGTGGGTTTCCCCTTGACGTTCCTAGGTCGGCGCGGCTCCGTTAACCACGCTTGGTAACGGCGTTTTCACCAACCGGACGCATGGGTGGAGATTCGGAATCGTGAGCGGACCGATGATCCAGACCGACGTTGTTTTGACCGGCGATTGCATCGAGGTGCTGAGGAGCCTCCCCGATCGCTCTGTCGATCTGGTGTTCGCCGATCCGCCCTACAACCTGCAGCTCGGCGGCGAACTGCTGCGGCCCGACAACTCGAAGGTCGACGCTGTCGACGACGAGTGGGACCGCTTCGCCAGCTTCGAAGAATACGACCGATTCTGCCGCGATTGGCTACGGGAATGCCGCCGCGTCCTGAAGGACGACGGCGCGATCTGGGTGATCGGCAGCTATCACAACGTCTTCCGCCTGGGCGTCGCGGTTCAGGACCTGGGCTTCTGGGTGCTGAACGACGTGGTGTGGCGCAAGTCCAACCCCATGCCGAACTTCAAGGGCACCCGCTTCACCAACGCGCACGAGACCCTGATCTGGGCCACCAAGTCGCGTAACCAGAAGCGCTACACCTTCAACTACGACGCCCTGAAGGTGTTCAACGACGACACCCAGATGCGCTCGGACTGGACCATTCCGCTGTGCACCGGCGACGAGCGGCTGAAGGACGAGAACGGCGTCAAGGCGCACCCGACCCAGAAGCCGGAGGCCCTGCTGCATCGCGTGCTGCTGGCCTCGACCAAGCCGGGTGACGTGGTGCTGGACCCGTTCTTCGGCACCGGCACCACCGGCGCCGCCGCGCGCCGCCTGGGCCGCCGCTGGATCGGCATCGAGCGCGACGAGACCTACGCGAAGTTCGCCCGCGAGCGGATCGAGAAGGTGCAGCCGGTCTCGCCGGAGGACCTCGAAGTGGTCGGCTCCAAGCGGGCCGAACCGCGCGTGCCGTTCGGCACCATCATCGAGGCCGGCCTGCTGCGTCCGGGCGATCGCCTGTTCTGCCCCAAGGGCGAGCGGGAGGCGCGCGTGCGCGCCGACGGCAGCCTGATCCACGGCGACCTGACCGGCTCGATCCACAAGGTCGGCGCCATGGTGCAGCAGGCGCCCGCCTGCAACGGCTGGACCTACTGGCACTTCCGCAGCGACCGGGGCCTGGCTCCGATCGACGTGCTGCGCGCCAAGATCCGCGCCGGCATGAACTGAGGGTTTTTCGAGACGGAACCGTCGCCGCGACCCGAGGTTTGAACCTCCGACCGTCACCCTGACGACGGTCGGAGCCGGGAGGCCGCGATGAAGCCCCTCGAGCAGGTCGGCGTCTTCTGGCAGGTCGCCGCCTGGCGCGCCCTGATCATGATCGGCGCCCTGCTGCCCGGCATGGCGCTTTCCGCGCTGATCGGGCAGGAGGACTGGCTGGGCGGCTACATCACCGCCGATCTGCTTTTGACCCTCGCCCTGCGCCCCCTGCTCACGCCCCTGGGACCGCGCGCCCAGGCCTTGCACATGGCCCTCGCGGTCAGCTGGGCCTGCGGGCTGTTCTTCGTGGCGCAGTTGCTTTGAACATGTCGCTCGGCTTGCGCCGACCGGCGAGGCCGTCGCCCCCCACGCCCGCCCGGTCTGTCCCTCATCCCCTGGCGGCGCCGCTGCGGCTGGCCCTGGTCTGCCGCGGCGTGATCGTGCTGGCCGCCGCCGGCACGGCGGTCGTGTACGGCATGCTGGAGGAGGACTGGAGCCGGTTCGGGGCGGTCTACGTCGCCGCCGACTTCCTGCTGACCGTGGTCGCCTGCTTCGACGCGCTCAGGTCCGGCCTCTATGCGCTGGGAATCCACGTGGCGATCTCGATCGCCTGGCTGACCTTCGCCGCCTACCTCGCGCCCTGGGCGGCCGAGCGGCTCATGACGCTCGCCTGACCGCCTTCAGGAATACGCTGGGCAGCGCCCCCAGCCCTTCGCGCCCGGTCCACTCCGCCGTCTCGAACGCCTCGGCTTCGGCCCGGCGCACCTGCAGGCTCAGGGCGAAGTGGGTGAAGACGTGCTCGATCTCGCCCGCAGCGGCGCACGGCCCGCCCACCGGCGAGGCGGCGCGCGCGTCGGCCTCGCTCCATGGCTCGGACCGCCAGTCGGTGGTGGGCAGGCCCAGCATGCCGCCCAGCAAGCCCTTGGACGGGCGGCGCACCAGGGCCACCTCCTCCCCGCGCGTGACCACCCAGGCGACGCCGTATCGCCTCGGGCGGGCGGCCTTGGCCTCGCGCCGCGGATAGGTCTCGGCCGCCCCGCCGGCGCGCGCGGCGCAAGCGTCGGCCAGCGGGCAGCGGTCGCACAGCGGCCCCTTCGGCCGGCACACGGTCGCGCCCAGATCCATCAGGGCCTGGGCCCAATCGCCGGGACGTTCCTCGCCGACGAGGCCGCCGGCCAGCCGCTTCAGCTCAGGCTTGGCGGAGGGCAGCGGCGTCTCGACCGCGAACAGCCGGGCCATGACCCGCTCGACATTTCCGTCGACCACGTTGGTCGGCCGGTCGAAGGCGATGGCCGCCACCGCCGCGGCCGTATAGGGCCCGACGCCCGGCAGGGCCGCCAGGCCCGCCTCGGTGTCCGGAAACACGCCGCCGTGCAGAGACGCCACCGCCCGCGCGCAGGCCAGCAGGTTGCGGGCGCGGGCGTAGTAGCCGAGCCCCGCCCAGGCGGCCATGACCTCCGGATCGGCCGCCCGGGCCAGGTCCGTCACCGTCGGCCAGCGCCGGGTGAATTCCAGGAAGTACGGGGCGGCGTGCGGCACGGTGGTCTGCTGCAGCATCACCTCCGACAGCCACACCCGGTACGGATCGGCGCGCACGCCTCGGGCGTGCTCGGCCGGGCCGACGCGCCAGGGCAAGGCGCGCGCGTGGGCGTCGTACCAGGACAGCAGGGCGGACCGGAGCGCGGCGGCATTCATGCCCCTCCCATAACCGCCCCCGCGACGCGGACGCAAAGCGCGCTTCGCCGCCTTCGCCCGCGCCCTGCGATGGGTTAGGGTCGGCCGATGCCTCGTCGCCTGCCCACGCCCGAAGAGACCATGCGCATCCTGGCGCAGAAGCGGACCCGTCCGGCCCGCAAGCCGCCGCGCACGGCCGGCCGGTCGCTGGCCAAGTTCATCAAGACGATGGACGAGAAGTTCGGCCAGGGCCCGGGCGTGCTGCAGGCCCGCTGGCGCGAGATCGTTGGCGAGCGCCTGTCGCGCCAGACCGAGCCGGTGAAGCTGACCAAGGGCCGCGCCGGCGCGCCCGGCGCGCTGGAGATCCGCGTGGCCGGCCCGGCCGCCGCCCTGATCCAGCACCAGACCGGCGAGATCCTGGAGCGGGTGAACCTCTACCTCGGGGCCGGCGCGGTCGGACGGCTGCGCATCGTCCAGGGCCCGGTGAAGGCGCAAGCCCTGCCGCCCTCGGCCGGCGGCCGCAAGCGCCGCTCCGTGCCGCTGGACGCCGCCGCGGAAGCCGAGCTTTCCGCCTCGCTGGACAACGCTCCGGAAGGCCCGATGAAGGACGCGCTGCTGCGTTTGGGGCGCGGCGTCCTGCGCAACGATCCCGAGCGGCGTTGACAAAACTTCGCCGCGCCTGTTCTCGACTATGGACAAACAAGACGTAGGCGCGGCGCCGTAGGGGAATCGCGCTTAACTCGTAAATCGACTGGGAGACGCCTGAACATGCGCGCCATCGCCCGCCGCACCCTGATCCTCGCCGCCACGGCCGTCGCCGCGCTCAGCCTCGCCGCCTGCGGCGACAAGGGCGGCGCCAAGGGCGCCGGCGCGCCCGACGACATGACCCTGGGCAAGGCTGATGCGCCCGTCACGGTGATGGAATACGCCTCGCCGACCTGCCCGCACTGCGCCAACTGGAACGCCGAGGTGTTCCCGGCCTTCAAGGCCAAGTACGTCGACACCGGCAAGGTCCACTACGTGTTCCGCGAAGCGCCGATCCACGGCGCGGTGGACGCGGCGACCTTCCTGCTCGCCCGCTGCGCCGGCAAGGACAAGTACTTCGAAGTCGTCGACGCGATGATGCGCAACCTGCCGCAACTGTCCGAGGGCGAGGACCCGCGCGCCGTGCTCCTGCGCGTGGCGCAGTCGGCCGGCATGGACGAAGCGAAGTTCAACGCCTGCGTCGGCGACGAGGAAGCTCTGAAGCAGCTCAACGCGCGCATGGAAAAGGAAATGAAGGAATTCGACGTGGACTCCACGCCGACCTTCATCATCAACGGCAAGAAGGCCGACTTCATGGGGCCGCCCACCATGGAGCAGCTCGACGCCGCCATCCAGCCGCTGCTGAAGAAATGAACCTGACCCGCCGTCTCCTGCTCGCCGCCGCGTTCGCGCTCGCCCTGCCGGGCGCGGCCTCGGCGGCCGAGGGCGACATGAGCCTGGGCGACCCCAAGGCCAAGGTGACGGTGATCGAGTACGCCTCGGTCACCTGCAGCCACTGCGCCCACTGGCAGGAGACGGTGTTCGACGCCTTCAAGGCCAAGTACGTCGACACCGGCCAGGTCCGCTACGTCCTGCGCGAGCTGCCGACGCCGCCGTTCGAAGCGGCCACCGCCGGCTTCATGGCGGCGCGCTGCGCCGGCGACGACAAGTACTTCCAGGTGGTCGACGCCCTGATGCGCAGCCAGGCGCTGCTGCAGGTGAGAGGCGGCAGCGACCGCTGGCTGCGCAACGCGTCGGGCCTGGACCCGGTCGGCCTGCAGCTGTGCCTGATGGACAAGGCCGCGCTCGACGCCTCCAAGGCGCGAATTCAGGCCAACGCCGAAGAGTACGGCGTGAACAGCACGCCCACCTTCATCGTCAACGGACGCAAGCTGGACCTGGACCACCCGCCCACCCTCGAAGAGCTCGACCAGGCGATCCAGCCGCTGCTGACCGCCAAGGCGAAGAAGCCCAGGAAGTAGGCGCGGCCCGTGCACTTCCAGCGCCTTCGCCTCAGCGGGTTCAAGTCCTTCGTCGACGCCACGGATTTCCGCATCGAGCCCGGCCTGACCGGGATCGTCGGGCCGAACGGCTGCGGCAAGTCGAACCTGCTCGAAGCCCTGCGCTGGGTGATGGGCGCCAACAGCGCCAAGGCCATGCGCGGCGCAGGCATGGACGACGTGATCTTCGCCGGCTCCGGCGGACGGCCGTCGCGCAACCACGCCGAAGTCTCGCTCTCGATCGACAACTCCCTGCGCCGCGCGCCCCAGCCCTTCACCGACTCGCCGGTGCTGGAGGTGGTGCGCCGCATCGACCGCGGGGCCGGCTCGACCTACCGTGTGAACGGCAAGGAGGTGCGCGCCCGCGACGTGCAGCTGCTGTTCGCCGACGCCTCGACCGGCGCCAACTCGCCGGCCCTGGTCCGCCAGGGCCAGATCTCCGAACTGATCGCCGCCAAGCCGCAGAACCGCCGCCGCATCCTCGAAGAGGCCGGCGGCGTCTCGGGCCTGCACACCCGCCGCCACGAGGCGGAGCTGCGCCTGAAGGCCGCCGAGACCAACCTGTCGCGCCTGGAGGACATCGGCCGCGAACTGGACTCGGCCCTGAACCGGCTGAAGCGCGAGGCCCGCCAGGCCGAGCGCTACAAGAAGATCTCGGCCGAGATCCGCGCCCTGCAGAGCGCCGTGCTCTACGCCCGCTGGAGCGAGGCCCGGGACGCGGCCCAGAAGGCCAAGTCCGAGCTGCGCGAGATCGAGCGAGCGGTGGAGGACACCGCCCGCGCCGCCGCGGTCGCCACCGCCGAGGCGCTGAAGGCGCAGGAGGCGCTGAAGCCGCTGCGCGAAGAGGACGCCGTCGCCGCGGCCGTCCTGCACCGCCTGACGCTCGAGAAGGACCGCCTGCAGCTCGAGGAGAAGCAGGCCCGCGCCGAGGTCGAGCGGCTGAAGGCGGAAGTGGCGCGCATCGACGCCGACGCCGAGCGCGAAGGCCGGCTGGTCGAGGACGCCAAGGGCCAGCTGGACCGGCTGAACGCCGAGATCGTCGCCCTCGAAACCGAGATCGCCGCCGCCCCCGAGCGCGGCCCGGAGCTGGAGGCCGCCTGGCGCGCCGCCTCCACCGCCCGCAACGAGATCGAGGCCCAGGTCGAGCAGCTGGCCACCCGTCTGGCCGCCGAAGAGGCCCGCGCCAACGCCGAGGCCGCTCGCCTGCGCGACGCCGAGGCCCGCCTGGCCCGCGCCGAACAGGCCCTGCGCGCCGCGCAAGCCGAGCG